>JANYKF010000021.1 GCA_025361665.1 Clostridiaceae bacterium | reverse complement strand
CGGAAGCCTACCCCAACTTGAGCATGGACCTGGGTCCGGGCTCCCTGGCGCTGTATTTGGGTTCGGAGCCGGTTTTTGCCTGGGATACGATCTGGTATGCCGAGTGTGTTCATGATTGGAGTGAATTCGGCCCTCTGCGATTCGACCCTGAAAACAGGTGGTGGAAAAAGCATCAGGAAATGCTGAAACAGGCACGAAAGATGGCTGGAGATGATTTCCTCATCAACATCCCGGATATCATCGAGAATGTCGATATCCTGTCCGCCATGCGGGGACCCCAGGCTTTCTGCTATGATCTGGTGGACGAACCGGAACTGATGAAATCTTATGTGGAGCAGGTGGACAGCCAGTATTTCCACTATTACGACGCTTTGTACGACATGCTGAAAATGTCGGATGGAAGCAGCAGCTACACGGCTTTCCAGATTTGGGGACCGGGTCGGACAGCAAAAATCCAATGTGATTTCTGTTCCCTGATGTCTCCCGCACAGTTCCGCGACTTCGTGCAGCCTTCTCTCCGCAAACAGTGTCAGCGACTCGACAATTCCCTTTACCACCTGGACGGTCCGGATGCCATCAAGCACCTGGATGCCCTGATGGAAATCAAGGAACTGGATGCGCTGCAATGGACTTCCGGTGCCGGACAGCCCGATGGCGGCAGTTTGAAATGGTATCCCGTCTACGACAAGGTGAAGAACGCTGGCAAGGGTATCTGGACGTCCATTCATGATGGAGTTTTCACAGATTGGGTGGACAGCGCTGAGCGTTTGGTGAAGCGGTACGGGTCCAGGGAGCTTTACCTGCTGTTTCCGGATATGGAACAGGCGCAGGCGGACGAACTGATGCGAAAGGCCGAACGGGACTGGAAGTAAGTGAAACTTGATGTGGAACCGCATGAAAAGAGGCATATGCAAGTCATGAGGATTTATCTGATTCGGCACGGGGAAAAAACGGACAACAGCCGAAACCATGCTGCTCTGGAACTTACGGAAAAAGGATTCCAACAGGCGGATGCAGTCGGGATTCGCCTGCGAAACCATGCTGCTCTGGAACTTGCGGAAAAAGGATTTCAACAGGCGGATGCAGTCGGGATTCGCCTGCGAAATCTTGATTCTGGTGTAAAGATCGTGACGCACGGCGGCGTCATCCGGACTGCGATGTGCGGCATACTCGGAATCGGGCAGGAAAGCCGGTTTCAATTCTCCCCTCCCGCCAACTGCAGCATCACGGAGCTGCATGCCGGCGTTTCGCCGGACAGGTTCCGCATTGATCGCTGCAACGATGCGGCGCATCTGGAAGAACGCTGACTGGTTAAGGTTGACGAAGTCTGGGGAAGGTTGGCGCAGCAGGAGAAGGTTGGCGTATTCAGGAGAAGGTTGGCGCAGCAGGAGAATATTCGTCATGGGTGTGAAAAAGATCTTCTGGACGGACCCTTATCAGAAGGAACTGGACGCTGTTGTGACGGCAGCCGGCGAATGGGGGGTTAGCCTGGACCAGACCATCCTGTATGCCTTTTCAGGAGGGCAGCAGTCCGACAGTGGCACGATTGGCGGATTCCCGATGATGGAAGCAAAAAAAGACGGGATGGACATTCGGTATGCCTTGCCGCAAGGGCATGGGCTTCTCGCCGGAGATCCGGTTCACCTCGTTCTGGACTGGGAGAAGCGATATAAGCTGATGCGTCTGCATTTTGCAGCCGAGTTGGTGCTGGAGTGGGTGTACGAACATTGCGGGCATCCTGAGAAAATCGGTGCGAACATCAGCACTGACAAAGCGCGCGTGGATTTTCGATGGAACGGGAATATCTCCGCCATTTTTCCTGAATTGGTACCGGCAGTCAGACAGCTGATTGTAGCAGATCACGCCATCATCAGCGCTTTCAGCGACACGGCCACGGAAACGCGATACTGGGAAATCGAAGGGTATGCCAGGGTGCCGTGTGGAGGGACGCATCCAAGGCGCACAGGGGAAATCGGACAAATTGCCCTGAAGCGCAGCAATCCCGGCGGTTGCAGGGAGAGGATTGAGATCACATTGGCGGATTCACTTGACATAGGTTAGCGCAATCATCGTTCAATCATCGGGCGGATATCCCGGGAAGTCCTGTGGCAGCACGTCTTCCATGGTGTAATTCACCGTTTGCTGCACAGAGAACAGATCGGTCAGGCTGAGAATGGCATTGAGCGGGTTTTCCACCGCATCCAGCACATATCCCCAGATGGAGCTCCATATTGAGGTGACCGTCGTGGTGACCGGTTTTTTCGGATGCCAGCTTACCAGCTTCTTATCCGGATGGTAGCCGGACAATGCTCCTGAGCCTTCGCCGTCCGTCATGTTTGGGCCCATCTTCTGCACCCTCATCCACATCTTCACCCGGAAATTGTTATCCCAGACGATTGTTTGGCTGGCGACAGGAATGCTGAAGGATTTCTGCAGGGAATTGGAATTGGACGCACCTTGCGCTGAACTCCAGAAACTGTCGTCGAACCAGATTTCCTGACCACCCGATTCGATGGCCACCCGGTAGACATCAATGCGGGTTCTCAGTTTGGAAGCCCCTCCTGCGGCAATCGTGATCGGGATGTTGATGCCCGATCCTTCGATGTCACCCGAACCTTCCACCTTGTGCGCTTCCCATGTCAGACCCGACAGGTTGATGGTCAGATTGGTCACCTTTGTGGAAGAAGATGAAGTGTTCACATCCACGCCCATTTTGATGCGGCCCATGCCCCACCAGACATCCACGTTGTATTCCGGAATGAAGAAGGCATGTGCGGGCGTGCCGACGCTCTGGTGCCAGGAATAAAAACCTGTGCCGTTTTCCACATGGTTTGCCGTGGAGGGAGGGAACAGGTAGAACTGCAGGAAGTCGTCCATGCCGGCAGGCACAGTGTATGGATTGATCTGTACGCCGTTGTAGCCGCTCTTCGTGAACCGGAGATCGCAATTGCCACCCGAAAGCCGCAGGCTGAAACTCCCGGAAGCATCCGTTGAGCCCAGATACGTGCCGCCGTTCTTGATTTCGACACCCGGGATGCCGACCCCCTCATCCGTTGTGATGAGGCCTTCCGCCATGCCGAATGTGGTGGCCGATAGTATCTGGTTGTGGGCGAGTGTTGTGATCGGAGGCACTGTGACAGGGATGATGGCGCGCTCATACCCGGCGTTCACGAATTTGACCTGAACGGGGCCACCACCCATAAGCAGGCTGTATTTTCCGGTGGTATCCGTAAACGTCACGATGTCAGTGTCCTGGATTTTCACCTGTACGCCCGGTATCGGATTGACACCATCCGTGACGACACCGGCAAGGATTGATTTTTTGTCCAATTCGACGAGCAGGTTGAGTTGATCCATATTATTGCTGTCATAGGCGAAATCCTGTTCCAACGTTCGGTAGCTGGGCTTGGATACCGTCACTTTATAGTTGGCCGTGACGGGACGGGATTCGAAGACGACCCGGCCTGCCGAATAATAGAAAGTTTCGGTTCCGGTGACCTTGGTTTCCATTACATTGGTGGCCTTGTTGGTAATGGAGACGGTGGCGCCATTCATCAGGTTCCATTCGGGGTCGTTCACTTCGACTTCGAAGTACGGGTATTTGATGGTCCGAGGGGGGTCTGCCATGGTTGCAGACCGCTCTGCGCGGTTGTTTCCCTCATCGGACTCCATGATGGCGTTTGCGGAGTCCGCCACGACAACCAGGCCCATATTGGTACCGACAGGCAGGGTGACAGGCAGGCCGCGCACCAGATTGTTGGAATTCAGATGGAGGTCCGCATCCGTCAGATACAAGTCAGGCACTTTGATCGTGAGTCCATACAGTTTGTCATTATTGTTTTCATCGGGTTCGGGAATGGCATTCAACGGGTCGACCACCGCGCGGATGGGGATGTTCACCGTCTGCGCGAGGTTCGCAGGCACTTTCCACGCAAAGGTTTTCGTGGTGATGGCCTGCGTAACGACAACATTTTTCCCGGCCGGGATGGTGGAGGTCATGGTTTTCGTCGCGACGGGGGCCGATCCGTCCTGTTGGGCTTTGGTGGACAGATACCATGCGAGTTTGAGGTTTTTGAC
>JANYKF010000008.1 GCA_025361665.1 Clostridiaceae bacterium | reverse complement strand
TCAGAGACATCCTGCATAAAAACTCACAAAAGTGAGTTTTTACACCAGAATCATTTTTCATAGTCCTATTCGGACCGGCCTTGAGCATCAAGATCTGTTCAGGCGGGATCAGACGAGTTCAGGCAAATCATTGTCCATCAGCAATTCATTCATGTCCGACCAATTGACGCCATGCGCGAGGGCAAAGAGAATGACGGCATCACGCCGGACTTTCGGCGTCAAGGGGCTGTGTCCGCTGTGCCGGAGAAGCATCTGGGCTTCGGGCACAGTCAGAAGCATGCCGAAAGACATCAGCAGCACCTTGTCCCTGGATGGATTCTTTTTGCCGCGGATAATTTCATGGCCATACACCCGCTCGATGTGGGCCCGATCCAGAACTTCCATTTTCTTGAGCTTCTTCTTTTCGAACAACTCCTGAAAACATTCACTGAACGAAAAAGCTTCGGAGCAGTATTCACCGAAGGCATCAAGATAATGATCGATCGAATCGGAGGATTCCAGTTTTTCCACCAGTTTGACTGTTTCCATTCCTGCTCTCCGTTTCCTGACCCAAGCGCAAGCGTCCGGTTCCCAAGATGACGACTCACTGTGGTTATTGTTATATGTCAATAATTCAATTCTACCACAGAAATGAGGATTGGTAAATTGAAAGTTGATGGCTTTGCTGAAAGTTGATGGCCGTGCTGAAAGTTGATGGCTTTGCTGAAAGTTGATGGCTTTGCTGAAAGTTGATGGCTTTGCTGAAAGTTGATGGCTTTGCTGAAAGTTGATGGCTTTGCTGAAAGTTGATGGCCGAATGCCGACACATCAGATGGCAACATCCTGATGCAGCAGTCCGGTCATCCGCAGGACTTTCTGGAAGGCCTCGGGAATCGGCATATCGTTCAACTGGACGGGTTCCACCCATTTGAACCGTTCAGGTGACGCAATCGCATCAATTGCGTTCCGGGATGTGAATGCCCAGGCATGCATGAACCAGCGGCGATGCGTAAAAACATGGGTGATCCGGCCGATCTCACCGGCATCGGCCAGCTCCAGGAACGGCAAACCCAAATATTCCGGCAGCTCTTCAAAATCCGGACAATTCCGGTCCGATTCATAATGAGGTAAACCCCATAAGCCTGACAGCAGGCCTTTCTGCCGGTATTCGACGAGAATACGTCCGGCAGGATCCCTTATCACGCACACAATCTGGCGGGACTCAATGGGCGCGGGCTTCGCCCGCTTCAGCGGCAGAGAAGCCTGGCTGCCTTCGGCTAAAGCGAGACAGCATGCCATGACGGGACAAACTGCGCATTTGGGTGAAGAGGGCGTACAAACGGTTGCCCCAAGCTCCATCATCCCCTGGCAGAAATCCGATGCGCATTCCGCTGGGATCATTCCTGAGACCAGGTCTGTGATGTCACGTTTCACGGCAGGCAGCCCGATGTCGCCTTCAAGCCGGAACAATCGCGACATCACACGCAAAACATTGCCATCCACAGCCGGGACCGGCTTCCCGAAAGCGATGCTCATGACGGAGCCCATTGTATAGGACCCGACGCCTGGCAGCGACCGCAAACCCTCCGCCGTATCGGGAAACACGCCGCCAAACTCCTGTACGACCCTCTGCGCCGCCTTTTGCAGGTTTCGCGCGCGGGAATAGTATCCAAGACCTTTCCACAGGTTCATGACCCGCTCCGGACCCGCAGACGCCAACGCCGCGACATCCGGAAAAGCCTCGAGAAACCGTCCGTAATAGGCGATGACCGTTTCGACACGGGTCTGCTGGAGCATGACTTCGGATACGAGAATCCGGTAGGGATCCCTCGTCTCCCGCCATGGCAGCAGCCGGTGGCCCATCCGGTACCAGTCCGAAACATGAAACCCGATCAAACCAGGGGTACACGCCGCGTTGACGGGCGGCGGCCCAGGGGTTCGCGTCATTTCACCACCACGTTGACCAGACGGCCTTTGACCACGACCACTTTGATGATTTGCCTGCCATCAAGGTAATGGGCTGCCTTCGGATCGCCCAGTGCGATTTTTTCGACGGCGGCATTGTCCGCAGATGACGGCACCATCACCTTGTACTTCACCTGCCCGTTCACTTGGACGGCCAGTTCCGCCTCATCCTTCACCATGGCCGCGGGATCGGCCACCGGCCATTCCGTGGTCCTGCCGAACAGGAAACCGCCCATTCCCAGACGTTCCCACATCTCCTCAGCGAAGTGGGGCGTAAAGGGGGACATCAGAAGCAGCAGATCTTTCACGGAGTCTGATGTCAGTTCGACATTTCTGACAGGCAGCGAATCATACCGGTACAACGCGTTCGTCAGTTCCATCAGGCGGGCGACGGATGTGTTGAACTGGAAAACTTCCATGTCCTGCGTTACGCTCTGGATGGTTGTGTTGCGGATGTATTCGAGTTCCTTTTCATTGGTCCCCATCTCCGCGCGGACACCGGACACAACAGACCCCATCCCCGCGTGGACAAGGGACTTGTCGGATCCTTTCTTCAATTCGGTACCGGTCCCGTCGGATCCTTTCTTCAATTCGGTACCAGTCCCGTCGGGTCCCGTCTCTGCGTGTGCACCGGATATCGCCGGCCGCTCGGCGACAACCTTGTCCACCATGCGTTCCACGCGGCCCAGGAACCGATCGATGGCCTTGATTCCCTCATCACTCCATGGCCCGCCCTCCGTATAGGCAAACCCGAACGCCAGGTACATGCGGAAGACATCGGAGCCGTATTTTTCGATATATGCGTCCGGCATCACAGTGTTGCCTTTGGACTTGCTCATCTTCTGCCCGTCATTCCCGAGGATGGTGCCCTGGTGGACCAGGGATTTGAAGGGTTCGTCAAAATCGAGGTAACCCATGTCCCGCAGCGCCTTTGTGAAGAACCGGGCATACAGCAGGTGCATCGCGGCGTGTTCTGCCCCTCCGACATACTTGTCCACCGGAAGCATCTTGTTTGTCCATTCCCGATTGAAGGCTTCCTTCGTATTCCGACTGTTCGGGTAGCGAAGGAAGTACCAGGCGGAGCACACAAAAGTGTCCAGCGTATCGACATCCCGTTTGGCGGGCTTTCCGCAGCACGGGCATACGGTATTGATGAACGATTCGCATTTTGCCAGCGGCGATTCCCCATCCGGCTTGAACACGACATCATAGGGCAGTTCAACGGGGAGCTGATCCTCCGGAACTGGAACGGCGCCGCAATCTGCGCAGTGGATGATTGGAATCGGGGTTCCCCAGTAGCGCTGTCTTGAGACCAGCCAGTCGCGAAGGCGATAGGTGACCTTCAAGGCTCCTTTTCCGATGGCCGCCAGTTTCCCGACAATCGCCGCACGGGCGTCTTCCGAGGTGAGTCCGTCATACTCGCCGCTGTTTACAATCTTGCCGTCCTCCACGAAAGGCAGGGAATCATCCTCTCCGTTTGCCGCGGCGATCACTCGGAGAATGGAGAGTCCATACTTGCCGGCAAACTGGAAATCCCGTTCATCATGGGCGGGAACCGCCATGACGCAGCCCGTGCCATATCCGGCCAGCACATAATCGGCAATCCAGATGGGAACTTGCTGCCCCGTCAGCGGGTGGATGGCATAGGCGCCGGTGAAGACGCCCGTCTTCTCTTTGGCGGTGGACAGGCGGTCGATCTCCGTTTCCTTCCGCACCTGGTCCTTGTATGCCAAAATCGCTTCACGCTGCGTTTCGGTTGTGATGCGGTCCACCAGTTCCTGTTCCGGAGCCAGCACCACATAGGTCACCCCGAGCAAGGTATCCGCGCGGGTTGTGAAAACGCGGAAGGACATATCCAAACCGGCGACCGCAAACGCGATCTCGGCGCCTTCGGAACGACCAATCCAGTTCGTCTGGATCTTTTTTGTCTTTTCCGGCCAGTCCATCTCCGGCAGGCAATCGAGCAGTTCCTGCGCATAGGCCGTGATCCTGAAGAACCATTGCGTCAGATCGCGTCTGGTAGTCTCTGTCCCGCAGCGTTCACAATATCCGTCCTGGACCTGCTCATTGGCGAGGACGGTCTGACAGCTCGGGCACCAGTTGACCGGCGCGTTCTTGCGGTATGCCAATCCGTTTTTCAGCAGATGCAGAAAAATCCACTGGGTCCACTTGTAATACTCCGGCGCACAGGTCACTACCTCGTATTCGAGATTGAACGTGGCGCCCATTTCCTTCAGCTGCCGTTCCATCGTGGCAATGTTCGCCCAGGTGGAATCTTTCGGATGGATGCCCGTCTTGATCGCATAATTCTCGGCCGGCAGGCCGAAAGCGTCGAAACCTTGAGGATGGAACACATTGTAACCCTGCAGGCGCTTCATGCGCGACCAGGAGTCCGCCAGGCCGAAATTGTACCAATGCCCCACATGCAGGTTTGCGCCCGATGGATAGGAAAACATCTCAAGGCAATACAGCTTCTTTTCGAGATTCTGCTCATCGAAGCGGTACAGGTCCGCTTCCCCCCATTTTCTTTGCCATTTGCGGTCGATTTCCGTTGAATATGCCATGCTGCAACGCCTCCTGCGCCTGATCCGTCTGTGAGAGCCAAATCATGAGGTTCGGATGCTCTCGAGAAAACGCTCCCCCATTTCATGCGGGAGCAGGAACTCTCCATCCTGCCATAACCGTTCCAGTCCATAGAATGTCCGCTCATCATCATGGAAGATATGGACGACCACTTCGCTGAAATCCAGCAGGATCCAGCGGGCGCTGCCGTACCCGGTACGGCGGTAGGGATTGCGCTCCAACCGGCCCAACTCGTCTTCCACGGAATCCGCGAGCGCCTTGATGTGGGTGGTGGATGTCCCGCTGACGATCACGAAATATCGGGCAATGGTCGTCACTTTCGAGATGTCAATGACGCACGGGTTGCGGCCCTTCTTGGCAAGAAGTGCCTCCAGCGCGCTTTCCATGAGGGTTTTGTCATTCATGCCCAATCACCGCCTTCCAATCATGCTTTTGATTCCCAACGGGCGAATGTCCCGCAGGGAAGCACCAGCTCCGTATCTCCTATCGGCAGGCCAACCTCGCCGGCTGAGATCTTTCCCCGGCTGCTCCCCATCAGATGCAGGAGCAGGTTGGCGGGAACCTGCGGGGAAAACCCCGTCGTGTAGGAATTGATGAGGAAGAACAAGGGATTTTCCCCTAAGATGTCCATGCAGGCACGGACCAGGCCATACAATTCATCTTCCAGTTTCCACAGTTCGCCGTTGGGTCCGCGTCCATAGGAAGGCGGGTCCATGATGACGGCGTCATAGGTCTTGCCCCGCCGTGCTTCCCGCTGCACGAATTTCAAACAGTCGTCCACGATGAACCGGACGGATGAACCTTCCAGCCCTGAAAGCTGAAGGTTTTCCCTGGCCCAGGAAACCATGCCTTTGGAAGCATCCACATGGCACACGATCGCGCCGGCCGCCGCACAGGCCACGGTTGCACCGCCCGTGTAGGCAAACAGGTTCAAAACGCTTGTAGGGCGGCCCGCAGACCGGATCCTCGCGGCCATCCAGTCCCAGTTCAAGGCCTGCTCCGGAAAAAGACCCGTATGTTTGAAACCGGTCGGTTCCACCCTGAATGCAAGATTGCCATAATGAACCGACCAGCGGGACGGGATCGGTGTCTTCATTTCCCACTCGCCACCCCCACTCTTGCTGCGGTGATAATGGGCCTGCACGTTTCGCCGGTTGTCTTCGGAACCCAGCCAAGGCCAAATGACCTGCGGGTCCGGACGCTGAAGGATTACATCCCCCCAGCGTTCAATTTTCTCACCATCACCGGCATCCAATATGCGATATTCCTCCCAAGAGGAAGCAATTTCCATTTAATTCCATTCTCCTTGATGAATCGCATTCTTTTTCCCATCAATATACCACAACTGTCAAGATACATGAAGGATGCCTATGATGAGGCCATCTCAATCCCCTTCGTCAAGATACATGAAGGATGCCGATGATGAGGCCATCTCAATCCCCTTCGTCAAGATACATGAAGGATGCGGAGGATGGTTTCGCCGGCCGGCATCTTCAGCAGGCTCAGGCCGATGGCCGCATAGATGGCCAGAATGAGGGTGAGCCCCGGCACGGCCGTCAGAAAGCCGATTCGCGGAACCGTGCGTTCCCGGCTCGGTTTCGGAACATCCCGCGTCACATGCCGGAAAAGAAGCAGGAGACCGAGCAGCACAACCAGGCAGCATGCCAAAACGGCTGCCGACCCGATGGCCATGCCCCACAGCATCTGATCGAGCGGAATACCGGCCTGCCGCAGGTATTCCGCGACAACAGGGGACGAGAAGATGTCGCCGTCCGCCACGGTCGAGAGAAGGAAGGTGAAACGGCCGGACCCGGCAGCAGCCAGCCCTCCGGCAGCAGCCAGCCCTCCGGCAGCACCCAGCCCTCCGGCTGTACCCAGCCCTCCGGCAATCCCGGTCAGCAGGACGCTGCCCGCATTATGGAAAAAATGAATCAGCATGCCGTTGAAGATGGAGCCAGTCCGATACACGACATAGGCGATGACAAGGCCCAGAAGCGCCTGAGTGGCAAACCGCTGGAAATCGAAATGGAAGAGGCCGAACATCAGACCGCTCAGGATGACCGCCTTTCGTCTGCCAAAGCCTTCCATGCCCCGCTGCAGGAACCCGCGGAACATGAGTTCCTCGCAGACGGCCGGAAAGAAGCCGATGGTCACCACGGCGATCGGAATGCCGCGGGACATGACGTCGCTGACCTCGCCGCTGATCCGCATCGTTCCGAAGGTCATCCGCACCAAAACGATGGCCAGGATGCCGGCACTGTAGGCCGTGAGTGTCGCGACAGGCGACAGAAGGACGACCATGCCCACGTCCCGCAGGCGTGGAAGGCGGATTCGGAAGGTTCCGGCGAAATCATAGCGGAAGAGGAAAACCATCAGGATGGGTGGCAACGCGATGAAAACCATTTCCGACACGGCGATCTGCATCGCATCGGAAAGGGGCGCCCTCGCGAGAAACTGGCCGGCATACAATTGCAAAAAGGCCATGAGGCTGAACAGCAGGCCCGCTTCGGCTGGTCCCGGCATTCTTTTCGGAATCGGAACCGACGGAATCGGAATCGACGGAATCGGATCCGACGGAATCGGAATCGATTCCACCCCGTCATCCTGATTGATCTCTTTATCCAAAGCCGTTTCAACAAATTCATCTGATGGGTTTCCGAGTCGTTCCAAACCAAGCCCCCCTGTCCGGACATCCGGAGATCAATCTGCCATTTAAGTATGATTCTGGTGTAAAAAGTCGATTTTCGACTTTTTCATGCAAGTTGCATTTTGCAACTTCATGCATACGGCGGCAAATGCCGCCGTATGGCACCGAATTACGTGATTCGGTGTGTTGAAGGCACAAAATGTGCCTTCAACATGCAGGATGTCAGAGATATCCTGCATAAAAACTCACAAAAGTGAGTTTTTACACCAGAATCAAGTATATCATAAGGACAACGGGCGGACAGCCTCGGAAGATCCGTTCCAGTGACATAAATGGAATCATGACTTGATTCACAAGAAGGTCTTTCACTGAAATTCCGACATGACTGGTTTGAGCGGATGACCGCGGGGGTAAAACATGATTGTCATTGAAGCCCACAACCGGTGCGGCTCTGACAGAAATATGACTCATCGGGAGGAGAAAAATATGAAAAAATTATGGAAATGCAGTGTCTGCGGGTATGTGC
>JANYKF010000471.1 GCA_025361665.1 Clostridiaceae bacterium | reverse complement strand
CCCACTATCAGGACAAGTTCCGGTATGTGCTGGTCGACGAATACCAGGACACGAATACTGCGCAGTACATGCTGGTCAGCCTTTTTGCCGACAAATCCCGCAACATCTGCGTGGTGGGCGACGACGATCAGATGATATACGGCTGGCGTGGTGCGAACCTGCGCAACATCCTCGACTTCGAGCAGGACTTTCCGGGCTGCCGCACGATCAAGCTCGAGCAGAACTACCGTTCCACCAAAAACATCCTGGATGCGGCGAATGGCGTCATCCACAACAACACCGGCCGCAAGGACAAGAAACTGTGGACGGAAAACAGGACGGGCTCTCCCGTTCACCGGTTCGAAGCCGGCACGGAACACGAAGAGGCATGGTTCGTGGCCGACATGGCCCGCGGGATGAACCGGGAAGGCCGGAAATATGGCGAAATGGCAGTCCTGTACCGCCTGAACGCCCAGTCCCGCGTCTTTGAGGACACACTCATGAAAATGGGAATTCCTTACAAAATCGTCGGAGGCCAGAGGTTCTACGATCGCAAGGAAATCAAAGATGTGATCGCATGGCTGCGCGTGCTCCAGAATCCAAATGACGAAGTGTCCCTTCAACGCATTGTGAATGTTCCCAGGCGGGGCATTGGGAAGACCACGCTCGATCGCGTTTCCCAGCTTGCGATTCTGCATGAAATCACCCTGTTCACCGTGATGCAGCAGGTGCATTCCTACCCGGAACTGGGCCGGGCCGCGTCGAACCTTCTTTCGTTCACGCAATTCGTGCAGGGCATGCGGGAATCGATCCGCTCGGTCGAACTGGTCACGGCCATCGAAATGCTGATCGAGAAAAGCGGGCTGCTGCACGAACTTCAGATTGAGAATTCAGAAGATTCCGCCACACGCGTCGAAAACATCAAGGAGTTTTTATCGGTCGCCAATGAATTCGTGGACATGACCGAGGAGGAGCCGAACCTTGAGAATTTCCTCGCGCACATCTCGCTGGTAGCCGATGTCGATTCACTCAGCGGCGAAGAAGTGGATCGGGTCATTCTGATGACCATCCACAGCGCGAAGGGACTTGAGTTTCCCATCGTGTTTCTTGCCGGACTGGAGGAAGGTGTCTTTCCAAGCTACCGTTCCATTATGGAAGGCGAAGACAAGCTGGAGGAGGAACGCCGCCTGGCGTATGTCGGCATCACCCGCGCCCGGGAAGCGCTGTACCTGACCAATGCGCGTTGCCGCATGCTGTTCGGGAACACCCAGTACAACCGGGCTTCCCGTTTCCTGGACGAGATTCCGGCTCATCTGCTCGATGGTGTTCCGGCGCGGAAAGGCTCCATGGATTCGGCGAATGCCTCCGTGGTGAAACCCGGCAGGCCGATGGGCGCCGGAGACTCGGTAAAAACGGGCATTCCAGCCACAGGCGCTTCAAGCACAAGCAGTTCAAATACGGGTATTTTCTCACAGGCGGCTGACATCACGGAACTGAAAAACCGCATCCGCCTGTTCACGGGGCCCGAAGCGGCCAGCGAATCCGTCTCCGTCGGGGAGAGGGTGCTGCACAAGAAATTCGGCGAGGGGATTGTCAAGACGCGTGTGCCGGAAAGCGGCGACTTCCGCCTGGACATCCTTTTCGAGGCAGCGGGCATGAAACGGCTGATGGAAAGTTTCGCGAAGCTGAAGAAGATTTGAACGGCTGATGGAAAGCTTCGCGAAGCTGAGGAAGACGTAAAGGACAATGATGGAAGTTTGCCGGCACCAGGCTGACAACCAAGGGAGAGACAGGATGGCGAGGGCGGTCATATTCGACACCGACGGGGTCATCATCGACAGCGAACCCCTTCACATCGAGGCGGATCTGCAAATCCTTGCCGAATACGGCATCGAATGGAAGCAATCCGACCTGCATCGATTCATTGGCGTGAAGGACGACGTGATGTGGAAAACACTCCAGGGGGAATTGGGGCTTCCGGTTTCAGCCGAGGTCCTGAAGGAAAAGAAAGGGCGCATCCGCGACGGGGTATTCACTTCGGAACGGATTCGGCCGATCGACGGCATACCGGAACTGTTTGCCGCGTTGAAAGCAGCCGGCTGGAAAGTGGCGGTGGCAAGTTCTTCCCAGCGCAGCCTCATCGGCCCCTGGCTGGAGGCCATGGGCCTGGGCGTGCTGCTGGACGCGTTTGTGTCCGGAGATGACGTGGCCAACCCGAAACCGCATCCGGAACCATACCTTAGGGCCGCGTCCCTGTTGGGCGTGCTCCCTTCGGACTGCACGGCCATCGAGGATTCCCCGTATGGCATCGCATCCGCCAAGGCGGCCGGGTGCCGCTGCATCGGATTCCGCAATCCCGCAGGTCCCCGGCAGGACCTGTCCGGCGCCGACATTGTGGTGGAGAGTATCCGAAGCATCCTGGAGCGGGATTTGCTGGAAATGGGCGTGCCTGGGTCCGGCGAGGCCTGCCACTAGAGGTCCGGCGAGGCCTGCCACTAGAGGTCGGACTCCAGACGCCGAACTCTAGAAGTCGAACTCCAGAGGTCGGACTCCAGAAGTCGGACTCCAGAGGCCGGACTCCAGAAGTCGGACTCCAGACGCCGAACTCTAGAAGTCGAACTCCAGAGGTCGGACTCCAGACGCCGGACTCAAGGTGTCGGATGAGGCTGCCTGTATTGACGCACCAGGCGGCGTATGGATTTTGTTGTTGCCCTGCTGCGGACAGACAATCCTTTTTCGCGTATGATGGAAGAAGCGAGACAACCATTTGACCGTCCGTCCGGCAAGACCGGCCGTGACTACAGGAGGATGCCGGATGACCGATGGAACCGGGACCCCGAACAAACCCTACTATCCGGCTCCGACGCGGGCGCCCCTGCCGGCGGGGGCCAGGGATGCTGCGTCCGGAAACACACCTGGCCCGAAGCCGGGCGGTGCAGCCGGTCCTGCACCCGGAAGCACACCTGGCTCCAAACCGGGCGGCCCGGCCAGCCCTTTACCCGGAAGCACGTCCGGCCCGAAACCGGCTGGCGCACCCGGCTCTGCCGGCCCCTCTGCTCCGCCCCCCACGCCATACAGCCGCGAAGGATTCAACGACCTCAACCGGCTCCTGGACCAGATGGACAATGCACTGGGCCGCCGCACCCTGTCCGGCGTATATCAGGATGTCTTCGGACGCGCAGCCGGCACACCGCTGAACCCTTCGGGCCCGTTCCCCGGCGCGCAGGGAAACAGCCGTGCTGACCCATCCGGCGCCCAATCCCGGAAAAACGGAATGCCGAATGCCGACAGTGTGCAGTTCGATTCGGGACAACAGCCCCCGCCGATGGCGGAGGCGGAGGAGGAACCCCGCAAATCGCTAGACGAACTGATGGGCGAGTTGAATGCACTGGTCGGGCTGTCCAAGGTGAAGGATGACGTGAAGTCACTCACCAACATGGTCCGCGTGATGCGCATGCGCAGGGAGCGCGGCCTTCCGGAAGTGGAGATGAGCCTCCATCTTGTTTTCACCGGGAATCCAGGCACGGGCAAGACTACCGTGGCCCGGCTTCTTGCCGGCATCTACCGGGAAATCGGAGTCCTGCAGAAAGGGCACCTGGTTGAGACGGATCGGTCCGGAATGGTGGCGAAGTATGTCGGACAGACCGCACCCCTGGTGATGGACGTGGTGAACCGCGCGCTTGGCGGTGTGCTTTTCATCGATGAAGCCTACGCGCTGGTTTCGCGCAGGGGCGAGAACGATTTCGGATACGAGGCGGTCGACACCCTGCTCAAGGCCATGGAGGATCACAGGGATGAACTCATCGTTATTGTAGCGGGATACCCGGACAAAATGGAGGAATTTCTCGAGTCTAACCCCGGGTTGGTTTCGCGATTCAACAAGTTCATCGGGTTTGACGATTATGAACCGGACGACCTGTCCCTGATCCTGCAGAGGATGTGCGATAAAAATGGCTATATGCTGGATGCGGCCTCCAAGGAAAAGGCGAAGAAAATCATCGATACGCTCTATGAAAACAGGACGGATAATTTCGCCAATGCCCGCACGATCCGGAATTTCTTTGAAAAGCTTCTGACGATCCACGCCAACCGCATGGCGGAGAAACCGGTGCCCACCGATGCGGAACTGTGCAGCCTCATCGGGCTTGACGTGGACGCGGTGGACATTCAGGAGTTGATGCGATGAAGCAGGCCGGGGAAGGAAAGGAAACGGAAATCGTCGTGAACCGGCTGGTCCGCAGCCGGAGAAAGACGGTCTCGCTGATCATCGGCGAAGGAGCCGAACTTGTCGTCCGGGCACCGTTGCGGATGGCCATGCGGGACATTGAAAGGGTTGTGCGGGAAAAAGGAGACTGGATCCGCAAAAACCAGGAACTGATGCGCCGCCGTGGCGCCTCGGCACCGGAACGGATGTATGCGGAAGGGGAACCTTTCCTCTGGATGGGCCGGAATCTCCGGATTGCCCTGTCTCCGGACGAGTCGGATGTCCGGCGGGAAGACGGCCTTCTCCTGGTTCCGGATTTGCCGGTGGAACAGCGCCGGCTCCTCGTGACGCGCTGGTATGTCGGGGAAGCCCGCCGTGTTCTGACCGAGCGCGTGCGGATTTGGTCGGCCCTCATGGGCCTGCCCTGCGATCGGCTCACCATCTCCATGGCCAACCGGCGATGGGGTTCCTGCAACGGTCATGCCAATCTCAGTTTCACCGCCCGGCTGGTGATGGCGCCGGCCGATGTCATCGACTACGTGGTGGTGCATGAATTGGCGCACGTGGCGCACAAGAACCACGGCGCCGCATTCTGGGACCTGGTGGGCGCCCAGATGCCCGATTACAGCCTGCATCGCAGGTGGCTGACCGAACATGTGCACGGGATGGTGATATGATGGAGCTGGGCAATCTTGTGCGCCGTCTGTTCAGGCGGAGCGATGAAGGCAATGCGGCGCGTTTTCGCTTCCTCAAGGGATTCGACGAGATCCGCGGCAACGAGTTCCGACTCGTGCTGATGGAGAAAATGCGGGATGACTGCATCCGCGGATGGGTGCCTTCCTACCGGTTCGAGATGTGGCCGCTTCATGGCCATGAAGTCCTCGGTACGATCGATATCCGCATTGGCGAAAATGAAAACACATATTACGCGGGACACATCGGCTATCGTGTCCATGAGCCGTTTCGCGGCAATCACTTTGCGGAAAAGGCCTGCCGTCTCATCATCCGGATCGCCCGGGCGCACGGCATGAAAGCTGTGACCATTACCTGCAACCCCGACAACCTGCCCTCCCGGCGCACCATCGAGCGACTGGGAGCACGCTTCGAAGGAATCGTCGACATTCCGGGGACCAACGAGCTCTATCATTGCGGGGACAGGCAGAAATGCCGTTTCATTTGGACTGTGCCGGAGACGGATGGAGCAGCAGGTCAGCCACATGGCCTACATCGCCTGCACCCATCGTGATGACGAGGTCCCACGGATTCGCCAGTTTCCTCACCATGTCTGCCGCTTCCTTGAAAGAGGAGGCATAGGCCGCATGCCGGCCTGTTTTCAGGATGCTGTCCACCAGGTCGCGGGCGTGTACAAGGCCAAGATCCGGTTCCCGTGCGGCGTAGATGTCCAGCAGGATGACTTCGTCCGCCCTTCCCAGCACTTCCGCGAAATCCTTGAACAGTTCCCGGGTCCGTGTATAGGTATGGGGCTGAAAAACACATAGGATGCGCCCCTTCGTCATGGAAGCCGCCGTGTCCAGCGTGGCGGCGATCTCCGTGGGGTGATGCGCGTAGTCGT
>JANYKF010000470.1 GCA_025361665.1 Clostridiaceae bacterium | reverse complement strand
CGCGATCCAGCATGCCGGCTTGTCCGTGAAAGACATCAGCCATGTCATCCTGTGCACGGTTGTTCCCCCGGTCATGCATTCCCTGCTCAATGCCATTCGGAAATACCTTGGCAGGGAACCGGTGCTTGTGGAACCCGGCATGCGGACCGGCATCAACATCCGATACGAGAATCCGCGTGAAGTGGGCGCGGACAAGATTGTCAATGCGGTGGCCGCGCTCCGTCTGTACGGCGGACCGGTCATCGTTGTCGATTTCGGCACAGCCACCACGTTTTGTGCGGTGAGTGAGAGAAATGACTACCTTGGCGGCGTCATATGCCCCGGAATCAAGATTTCCGCCGAGGCGCTGTTTGAGAAAGCATCGAAATTGACACGCGTTGAAATCGTCAAACCTCGGCATGTCATCGGACGTACAACGGTCACCAGCATACAGTCGGGGCTTGTTCACGGATTTGTCGGCCAGGTTGATCACATCGTCAGGACAATGAAAGCCGAAATGGTCGCAGATCGGCTTATTGCAGGAGCCGGGGATGATATCTGCGTGGTTGCGACGGGAGGCATGGCCCGCCTGATCGGTGCGGAATCCTCCACGATCCGTGAGGTCAATCCTTTGCTGACGCTGGAGGGATTGCGCATCATCCATGAAATGAACGCCGAATCTGCCGAGAAGGCAAAGTAGCGGTGGAACTGCCTGTCATGGCAACACGATGGCAGCATAATGGCGGCATGATTTCACAAGGGCAACAAAATCACCAAAAAGCAGAAACAAGGCTTGATTCCTTCAAGGGAATCGTTTAGAATGTTGTTAGCACTCATCACGAGAGAGTGCTAACAAGTCAGACACCCGGACAATGCCGGGAATTGATAAGGAGGTCTCACACATGAACATGAAACCATTGGCAGACAGAGTGGTCATCAAAATGCTCGAAGCAGTTGAAACCACGAAGAGTGGCATCGTCCTGCCCGGCACGGCAAAGGAAAAACCGCAGGTCGCCGAGGTCATCGCGGTAGGACCCGGAACCGAAAAAGAGAAGATGGAAGTCAAAAAGGGCGACAAAGTGCTCATCAGCAAGTATTCCGGCACGGAAGTCAAGATTGACGACGAGCAGTACACCATCGTGAAGCAAGGCGATATCCTTGCTGTCGTGGAATAAAGGAGGAACACAGCAATGGCAAAAGATATCCTTTTCGGTGAAGATGCCAGGAAAGCCCTAGAAGCCGGCGTCAACAAACTTGCGAACGCAGTGAAAATCACTCTCGGTCCCAAGGGCCGTAATGTCGTACTCGACAAGAAATTCGGTTCACCTCTGATCACCAATGATGGCGTGACCATCGCCAAGGAAATCGAACTTGAGAACGCTTTCGAGAACATGGGCGCCCAGCTTGTGAAGGAAGTCGCGACAAAGACCAACGATGTGGCCGGAGACGGAACCACGACCGCCACCCTGCTTGCACAGGCCATCATCCGTGAAGGCCTGAAGAACGTTGCGGCGGGTGCCAACCCGATGATCCTGAAAAAGGGCATCCAGAAAGCAGTAGTCGTTGCCGTTGAGGGCATCGTCGAAAGCGCCCACAAAATCAACGGCAAGGAAGACATCGCCCGAGTTGCTGCCATCTCCGCCAATGACGAGGAAGTCGGCACACTCATCGCCAATGCGATGGACAAAGTTTCAAAGGACGGCGTCATAACCGTCGAAGAATCAAAAACCATGACCACCAACCTCGAAGTCGTTGAAGGCATGCAGTTCGATCGCGGTTATATCTCCGCATACATGGTCACGGACACCGAGAAGATGGAAGCCGTGCTCGAGAACGCCTATATCCTCATTACGGACAAGAAAATCAGCAACATCCAGGAAATCCTCCCGGTGCTGGAGCAGATCGTCCAGCAGGGCAAGAAACTTGTCATCATCGCGGAAGACCTTGAAGGTGAAGCCCTTGCCACCATCCTCGTGAACAAACTGCGCGGCACTTTCACCTGTGTTGCCGTCAAAGCGCCCGGTTTCGGCGACCGCCGCAAAGCCATGCTGCAGGATATCGCCATTCTCACCGGCGGTACCGTCATCACCGAGGAACTGGGTCTTGAACTGAAGGAAACTACGATCGATCAACTCGGCCGTGCCGCCAAGGTCGTCATCCAGAAGGAAAATACGATCATCGTCGATGGCAATGGAAACGAAGCTGCCATCCGCGATCGCATCAAGGCCATCAAGGCTCAGATTGAAGAAACCACATCCGATTTCGATCGTGAGAAGCTGCAGGAACGCCTCGCGAAGCTCTCCGGCGGTGTTGCGGTGATCCAGGTCGGCGCAGCCACCGAAACCGAAATGAAGGAAAAGAAGCACCGCATTGAAGATGCGCTCGCGGCAACCCGCGCAGCCGTCGAGGAAGGCATTGTCGCAGGCGGCGGAACCGTTCTTGTAAACGTCATTCCCAAGGTCAAGGCTCTGATCAAGACATTGACGGGTGACGAGAAAACCGGAGCGGCCATCATTGCCAGAGCCCTTGAAGAACCCATGCGCCAGATTGCGGCAAATGCCGGTCTGGAAGGCTCCGTCATTCTTGACAAGATCCTGGCCTCCAAACCTGGAATTGGTTTTGACGTACTGCAGGAAAAATACGTCAACATGGTGGAGGCCGGCATCGTCGACCCCGCGAAGGTAACCCGTTTTGCTCTGCAGAACGCGGCATCCGTTGCAGCCATGGTCCTTACCACCGAATCACTTGTTGCTGACAAGCCGGAGAAGGAATCTTCCGGCGGCGGCGGCGGCGGCATGGGCGGCATGGGTGGCATGGGCGGCATGGGCGGCATGATGTAAGCTGTGTTTGCGTGAGCAAACACGCGTAAGCGCGGAAGGTCTTTTCCGCAGGAAAGGACCGAGAGCGCTAGCAGTAAGCGCGGCAACAAATACGCGTGAGCACACCAACCGCCATATCACATTTCAAGAAACTTCATTACGGCACCGGAACCTGTCCGCGGACAGATCCCGGTGCTTTTTCTTTTCTTTTTCGCAGGATTCGGATATACTTTGCATGATCGACCATGGATGCTTCGCTTCGAACACTGGGAAGCCACTGCAAATGTGTTCGAACTCGTATGGACTCTGTTATTGAGATGACACATTTGCAGGGGAGAATCCATTATATGGGAAGTCTGCAGCATGGACAGGACAGCGGAGGCGCGTCATCATGGACAACACGGGGAAATTCTCCGATAAGGTGGCCTATTATGTGAAATACAGGCCGACTTATCCGGATGCCTTTTTGAATTACCTGTTCGATGAAGTCGGATTGTCCTCTGATGCCTGTGTCGCGGATGTGGGCGCAGGAACGGGTATTCTCACGAAACCGCTGGCTGAGCGGGTCAAGACCATCTACGCCATAGAACCGAACCGGAATATGCGGATTGCCTGCATGGAAGCTTGCGGACGGAATTGCAGTTTCATCGCACTGGACGGCACCGCCGAAGACACGGGGATTCCGGACCAGGCGGTGGATTTCATCACCGTTGCCCAGGCTTTTCACTGGTTTGACCGAAATCGTGCCCATCAGGAGTTCACGCGCATCATGAAACCTGAGGGGCTTGTCATTCTGGCATGGAACAACCGGATTCCCGAATCTGCCCTGGCCCTCGAAAATGATGCCCTTTGTCGGAAGCACTGTCAGGATTTTACAGGTTTTTCAGGTGGACGTGAAGCTTCGGCGGAGCAGTTCATGTTTTTTTTCCGGGATGAAACGTATGAAACCCGCTCTTTCCCAAACGACCGGGTTCTCACGCTGGAGGAATTCACAGGGAAAAGCCTGTCCGCTTCCTATGCGCCTCATCCGGCTGATGCAGGATACCAGGCATTTGTCGCAGACCTTGCCGTCCTGTTCGACCGGCATGCGAAGAACGGACATTTGACTATTCCCATGCGAACCTGGAGCTATACCGGACGAATCTGACCCGACGGGTGCTGCCTCTTCACAAAACCGGATATCTGCGATAAAATATGTACGGACATACTGACATGAACCCGCTGCCTGTTTAGGGCCGGGTATCGGAAAATCACGAACGACATGCACGAACGACATGCACGGACGACATGCACGAACGATGGACACAGCGCCGCACTTTTTGCAAATCAACCTGCGGCGCAGGATGGGAGAGGAACGATGAATCGACTGGAAAGAATTGAGAAAGCCACGATTGCCATGCTATGCATGCAGCGCCAATGCTGGGAGCACGCGGTAGGGGGAAGGGCGCTCATCCATGCCGGAAAGCGGGAAATGGCGATTCTGTTCGCAAAGGATGCGGCGTTGCGCCAGCGGAGCGACGGCCGGCCGGGCATGGTCGAGGACAGCTCTTCCAGCACGGATGCGATTGCCCATGCCCCGGTCCTTGTCTATGCCGCGAAAGAGACCGGAGATCCCTTTCTGCTGAAGGCTGTTGAAAACGTAAGGCGGTATGCCTGTGAAATCGCACCGCGGGATGCGGATGGGATTCTCTACCATGTGATCGACAAGCCGCAGTACTGGTCGGATTGCACCTACATGGCGCCTCCATCCTTTGCGGCCCTCGGAGAACTGGACGAAGCGGTGAAGCAGATGCTTGGCGCGAAGAAACACCTGTGGGACACGGAAAAGAAGATGATGTACCACATTTATGACGCCGGCACCGGGGAATGGGTTCGGAAATTATTCTGGGGCGGCGGGAACGGATGGACAGCCGCGGGCCTTGCCGAAGTGATCGCGGTCTTGCCGGGCTCCATGCAATCGGAGAAAAACGAACTGGTCAGCTTTTTAATCGAAATACTGGAAGGATGCATCGCATATCGCCGGTCGGATGGGCTGTTCCATGATGTCATCGATGATCCGGAAACCTTTGTCGAGAGCAATCTTGGACAGATGCTCGCATTTGCCGTCTATGCCAGTGTACAGGGCGGCTGGCTGGAGAAGTCCTGGCTGAAGGAAGCGCATGTGATGCGGGAGGCCGCCATCAAAAAAATCGACGAGTATGGGGTTCTCCATGGCGCCTGCAGCTCTCCGGCTTTCGATCGGTCCGGAACATCCACAGAGGCGCAGGCATTTACCATCATGATGGAAGCCGCGGCGGCGCCATTCGTGGCGGATGAAAGGTGAAAGCATGGATTCATTGGATGTGATTTGTCTGGGCGAGCTTTTGATCGATTTTGTTTCCCTTGACCGGGACGTTTCCCTGGTGGAAAGCACCGGCTTCAGGAAAGCACCGGGCGGCGCTCCGGCAAATGTGGCGGCGGGCCTGGCCCGATTGGGTCTGAAAGCAGGTTTCATCGGAAAGGTGGGCGATGACCCGTTCGGGGCCTACCTGCGCAAAGTCCTGGATGATCTGCAGGTCGACACGGAGTTTCTGGTGGCGGATCCGGACGCGCGCACCACATTGTCGTTCGTGGCACAGAAGAGCGACGGGGTGCGGGATTGCATGTTCTACCGCAATCCCGGCGCGGATATGCTGCTCCGCCCGGACGAACTGGACGCCGGATATTTTGAAGGTTCCACATTTTTCCATTTCGGATCCATCAGTCTGGGCGCGGAACCGGTGAAATCCGCCACCCTGAAAGCCATTGAAATGTCCAGGTCAAAGGGGCTGTTGATTTCATACGACCCGAACCTGCGGATGAGCCTTTGGCCGGATGAAGAAACGGCGCGCCGTGAAATCAATGCGGGCTTCCCGTTTGCCGATGTGGTGAAGATCAGCGAGGAAGAATACGGCTTCATCCTTGGCTGCGATTCCCCGGAATCCTGTGCCGAGGCAATCCTCGCCATGGGCCCGAAGCTCGTGGTGGTGACGCTCGGACCGAAGGGCTGCTACTACAGCGATGGCGTGCATGCCGGTTATCTTCCGACTTTTGACGATGTGACGGTTGTCGAGACGACGGGTGCCGGGGATACTTTCGTGGCAGCCACGCTGGCCGGGATCATCGCGCGGCTGAAGGAAGGGGATCCGGATGCGTTCTGCGCCGACGAGGCACTTGTCCGCATTCTCACTTTTGCGAACGCGGCAGGTTCTCTGGCCACCACGAAAATCGGAGCCATACCCTCCTTGCCGACCACGGGCGATGTGCTGGCCTTTCTGGCAGTCCATTGACCCGATGCTGCCGGTTGTTTCCACAACCCCATGGCATGGCACTGCCGGTTGTAATCACGGTCCGTTGACGAGTCGGTATGGATCAGCCAGAGGAAAGGAGGCGGCATCATGGCATTCGACATGCGGGAATTCATCTTGAACAAAGATGTTCCCGTACCGCTCTATTACCAGTTCAAGCAGATCCTGCTCGAAAAAATCACATCGGGCGCACTTGCCGAGTCGGAGTGTCTGCCGACGGAAATGACCTTCGTTTCGATGCTTGGCATCAGCCGTTCCACGGTCCGGCAGGCGTTCCACGATTTGGTGAATGAAGGGTGGCTGACAAGGGAAAAAGGCAAGGGTACCTTCGTGCGCAAGCCCAAAATCGACGAGGGTTTTTTTCTGAAGCTTGACAGTTTCAATCAGGAAATGCGCCTGAAGGGCCTGGAACCCGGCACTCAGGTGCTGAACCAGGCCCGTGTGGCCGGTCGCCCGGAAATCAACAGACAGCTTTCCCTGCCGGGGGAAGCGGCCCTGCTGTATCTTTGCCGCCTGCGCAAGGCTGACGGCGAACCGGTGGTCTACCTGGAAACCTGGCTGCCGTTTGAACCGGTGCAGGCGCTTTTGTCTGAAGATTTCACCACCAGGTCGCTGTACGACGCATTGGAAGAGCGTTACAACTGGCGCGTGGAACGGGCCGTCCGGAAAATCGAGGCTGTGGGTGCAACCGCCAGGGAGGCGAAATTCCTTGGACTGAAGTCCGGGGCACCAATCTGTCTTGTGCGTTCCACCGCCTACCTTGAGGACGGCACGCCCATCGAGCACTCGATTGCCCGGTATCGGGGAGATCGGAACCAATTCACGGTTGAACTGATTCGCAAATAACTTGAGTTCATTCGAAAGGAACACAGAGGAGGATCATCATGCGGAGTTTGGGAGTTGACGCGGACGGAAAACTGGCCATCGTGGAAGTATCGATGCCGAAGATTGACGATTGCAAGGCATTGGTGAAAATGGAATCCTGTGGCGTGTGCAACGGCACGGACATCAAACTGGTGCACCGCAATTTCAAAAACTGGAGCAGCTACCCTACCCTGCTCGGTCATGAAGGCGTGGGCCGTGTCGTGGAAAAGGGAAAGCTGGTGACCGCGTTTGAAGTGGGCGACCTTGTCATGCTTCCATTTGTCGAAGGGATGACGGATGGGTATCATTCCTCGTGGGGTGCCTATTCCGAATATGGTGTTGTCGGGGACTGGAAGGCAATGGAACGCGCGGGCCGGGGTCCCGGCACACCGGGCTTCTCCGAAGGGCATTTGGCGCAGACCCTCATTCCGTCGGACTTTGACCCGGTCGGCGCATCCATGATCGTCACGTTCCGCGAAGTGCTGAGCGCCATGAAGCGCTTCGAGATGAAGGAAAACAAGAGCATCGTCGTGATTGGAGCCGGACCGGTGGGCCTGTGCTTTACCAAGTTCGCGAAACTGCTGGGCATGGGGCCTGTCATCACGTTCGACATCGTCGAGGGAAAACTGGCGGATGCCTCATCCATGGGTGCCGACTTTGTGTTCAACAGCCAGACGGCAGACATGACCTCGGTCGTACGCGGTATTTGCCCGGACGGAGTGGATTTCGTGGTCGACGCGGTGGGCATCAACGCCCTGATCAACCAGGCCATGGAGCTGGTGAAGTACAACGGGAAAATCTGCTGCTACGGCATCTCTCCGAAACTTGACATGCAGCTGGACTGGAGCAAGGCACCCTACAACTGGACGCTGCAGTTCATCCAGTGGCCGCTGAAGTCGGAGGAGCTGGAGGCCCACACGCAGGTGATCAACTGGATGCAGGCCGGCATCCTGCGCGCGGATGATTTCATCTCCGACGTGCTGCCGTTCGATCGGATTCTGGAGGCGTTCCGCATGATCGAAGAACGCCGCACGAACAAAAAGACAGTCATCCGGTACAATTGAAGGGAGAACACCATGCAGACGCCCAGATTATTCGCCCTGCTGCCCGAATGCTGCAACACGCCCGATGGAATGGCCGTGGATGCGGAGGGCAGCCTGATTCTTTCCGCTGCCAACTATGCGGACGCGTCGGTGCCGGGGTGCATCCTGAAAATCGGCAAGGACCGCAGCATCACAAAGTGGGTCGACGTCCCGCTTCATCCCGAAACTGGTCATGCGCATCCGATGGGCATTGCATTCGGACCTGACGGGGACCTTTATGTGGTGGACAACCAGGGATGGTCCGGTGCACCGGAATTATTGTTCAAGGGCCGCATCCTCCGTCTGCGCATCCGGGACAGCCAGGTCGAAACCTGTACGGTCGTGGCGAAAGACATGGAGCATCCCAACGGGATGCGCATCCGGGACGGGTACGTCTATGTGACGCAGAGCATGCTGTCGAAGGTGCGGGATCCTTCCGGCAAACTGGTCAGCTGCGTATACCGGTTTACTCTGGATGATGCGGACATCCCCGTGACCAACACGCTTGAGGATCCGGACATCCTCGCCACGTTCCTGACCCTGAACCCGGAATGCCAGTATGGCGCCGACGGCATCGAATTTGACGCCGAAGGGAACCTCTATGTCGGCAACTTCGGGGATGGCGCCTTTCACCGCATTTCATTCCAACCGGATGGGTCGGTGAAGGAAAACAAGGTGTGGGCGAAGGATCCGGCCCAACTGCAGACCACGGACGGCATTATCCGGGACCCGGACACCGGGAATTTCTATGTGGCTGATTTTTCGGCGAATGCCGTGGCCATGGTGACAAAAGACGGCAAGGTGACCCGAATTGCCCAAAGCCCGGACAGTGACGGCCTTCACGGAGAACTCGACCAGCCCGGCGAACCTTGCATCTGGCAGGGAAAACTGGTGGTATCCTGCTTCGACCTGGTGACCGGACCCGACAAAGTCAACACAAAGCATGAAATGCCGGCCACCCTTTCCGAGCTGGATCTGGAACGATGAAAAAGCGGGAGGGCTTTGTCCGGACAGTGCTGGGCGAATGCCCGGCAGGGGATCTCGGCGCCTGCCAGGCGCATGAGCATTTGTTCCTGCGTGCCGGCACCCCCTCGCAAAGCAATGGAGACCTTCTGCTGGATGATTACGGCAAAACGCTGCAGGAATTGCAGTCCTATCGTTCTGCGGGCGGTTGTTCGCTTGTGGATGCCCAGCCTGTCGGATGCGGACGAATGGCGCAATGGCTTGAGCGGGTGTCGCGGGAAAGCGGCATTGCCGTGATTGCCGCGACCGGATTTCACCGGCCTTTCATGTATGCGGCCAGCCACTGGATTCATACGGCTTCCGCGGAAAAACTGTCGGAGTTGTTCCTTTGGGAACTCAGGGAAGGCATGTTCCTGGATGGGGACGACAACTGGCCGGAGCAGCAGGGATTGGCACGGGCAGGCATCATCAAGACGGCAGCCGGGCCGGAAGGCATTTCCGGACGCTGGGAGACGCTTTTTGAGGCCGCGGCGGAGGCTGCGCGCAAAACAGGAGCTCCGGTCCTGTGCCATACGGAAGGCGGAAAAGGGGGGCTGGATATTCTTCGTTTCTTCATGGATCGCGGAGTTCCGCCATCGCAGCTGATTCTTTGCCATCTTGACCGGATTCCGGACAACGACGCCCATATGGCGGAAATTGCGGATGCCGGCGCCTGGATGGAACTCGACACGATAGGCCGGTTCAAATACCATTCCGATGAAGCGGAAATGGACATGGTCCGGCAACTTCATGAACTCGGTCATGCCGGGCGGATCCTGCTTGGCCTGGACACGACAAGGGCCAGGATGCGCAGTTATGGCGGCGGTATCGGACTCGACTACATCCACAAGCAGTTTTTTCCCCTTCTGAGGCAGAACGGTTTTCTGGAATCACAGCTTCATCGCATGCTCGTTGACAACCCGGCAAGGGCATTGGCGCAAACGGCCGGACAAACCTCATAGTCATTCTCAGAGCAGCACACACAAACATGCAAATTCGGCTTCGCCGTATTTGCATACCAATCAAGGAGCAAACACCATGCGGATATTTGAAAAGGCAGACAAGCCCACCCTGTATTTCATCGGGGTCACCACGACGCAGTCCTCCATCATGCGGATTTTCCCGGAATGGGCGAAGGCACTGGGCCTGAAGGATGCCATCATCAAGGGCATCGACATCGGAATCCATGCCGATCCGGCTGAATACAGGGAGGTTGTCGCATTCATCCGGGATGACGAACGGTCGGCGGGAGCCCTTGTCACCACGCACAAAATTGATTTGTACGAGGCCTGCCGGGGCATGTTCGGATATTTGGACCCATATGCGGCCGCATTTGGCGAACTCTCATCCATCTCAAAGAAAAATGGCCGGTTGGAAGGGTATGCGAAGGACCCGATATCTAGCGGTCTCTCGATGGATGCCTTCATTCCGGCCGACTACTGGAAGGATCATGGCGGCGATGTGTTCATCATGGGTGCCGGCGGCAGCGCCATTGCCATCGGGGCGTACCTGATGAAGGCGGAGTGGGGGGACAACCGGCCTTCCCGCATCGTCATCGCCAACCGGAGCCAGCCACGTCTCGATGAGATTCGCCGGATCTTCGGCGGCCTCAACCGCGGGATTCCCGTCGAATACCGCCTGACACCGGAAACATCGCAGAACGATGTGATTCTTGCCGGTCTGCGGCCCCATTCCCTTGTCATCAACGCCACGGGCCTCGGCAAGGACCGCCCGGGATCCCCTTTGTCGGATGCGTGCGTTTTCCCTGCGGACAGCCTTGTCTGGGAACTCAATTACCGGGGTGACCTGAAGTTCATGCATCAGGCCCGTGCGCAGCGGCAGGAGCGGAACCTGCATGTCGAAGACGGGTGGATTTACTTCATCCACGGATGGACGCAGGTCATAGCCGAAGTCTTCCACATCGGCATGGCGGGGGAAGCGTTCGCAGCCTGTGAACGTATCGCGATGGCCATGAGGTGAAAGTCCACCAGGGTCATGAAGCGATCGGAATAAAGGACCGCGACAGAAAGGAAATGAAAAATGGCAGACAAACAACCCGGTTGGGACTGGAATATCCCGTTCACACGCAATTTTCCGCTATCAGACGGCATGTCGGCGGATCAGGCTTCCACAAAACGGTATCTTTCAGCCATGCGCGGCATGTTTTCGGACGAGGGCGCGTTCAATGCCGTCCTGGAGGAAGAGAACCCGCTCGTGTACGAGTTTTACGAGCTGGGCGCCCCTGCCGATGCCGGGGATCTGGCATTCGGCACCAGCATTACCTATCCGGGCAAGGTAGGCAAAGAGTACTTCATGACCAAAGGCCATTTCCACACGATCCTGGAAACGGCTGAAGTATACTGGTGCATTCGAGGCAAGGGGCTGATGCTGCTGGAAAATCCGGAAGGCGACTGGCGGATTGAGGAACTTGTGCCGGGTCGCGCGGTTTATGTGCCGAAGCGGTATGCGCATCGCAGCATCAACGTCGGAACGGAGCCTTTCGCAACCTTCTTCGTGTTCCGTGCGGATGCCGGGCATGATTACGGCACAATCGAGACAAAGGGATATCGGAAGCTTGTGGTGGAACGCAATGGAAAGCCCGTCGTGATAGACAACCCGAAATGGCGGGAGGATGCGCGATGAAAATCCTTGTGACGCCGACATCCTTTACGCGGGAACGCGCGCCGGAAGCATGGGGAAAACTTTCCGCCTTTGCCGGGGAAATCGTCTGCAATCCAATGGGCAAACCTTTGGCAGAAGATGACATACCGCCGCTGCTTGAAGGCGTGGATGGATGGATTGCCGGTCTGGACAACATCACGGCACAGGTGCTCGAGCGGGCACCCGCATCCTTGAAAGTGATTTCGCGTTACGGCGTCGGTTTTGAACGGGTGGATCTGAAAGCGGCCGCTGCCAGGGGCATCACGGTCACGAACACGCCGGGCGTCAATGCGGAAGCCGTGGCGGATCTGGCGCTCGGGTTGATGCTTGCCGCAGCCCGGCGCATTCCGTCTTTGGATCGCCAGGTGAAGGCCGGTGGATGGCCAAGGACGACTGGTGTGGAAATTTATGGTAAGATGCTGGGCATCCTCGGCCTCGGAGCCATCGGCAAAGGGGTGGCCCGTCGCGCGCAGGGCTTTTCCATGCATGTGCTCGCATACGATCCGTGGATGGATCAGGCATATGCGGAGCGGAACGGTATTGTCCCGATGGAACTGGATGAATTGCTGGCGTGTTCCGATGTGGTCTCGCTGCATCTTCCTTCAACGCCCCAGACGGCAAACCTGCTGAACGCAGATCGGATTGGCCGGCTGAAGCCCGGAGTGATCCTCATCAACACGGCCCGGGGAGGCTTGATGGACGAGGAGGCGCTGGCATCGGCACTGGAGAGCGGTAGAATCGGGGGTCTCGGCCTGGATGCCTTCGCGGTGGAGCCACCGGGAAACAGCCCCTTGTTCCGGTTCGACAACGTGGTGGTCACACCGCATGCGGGAGCGCATACGGCGGAAGCGGCGGCGAATATGGCCATGCTGTCTGTCGAGAACCTGATTGCCGTCCTGACAGGACGGGATTGCCCGTATCTCGTGGTATAATGAGCATGCCGCTGCTTGGAGGGAAAATCATGCTGAAGGATCTCGATCTCGGGAAAACCTTATCAAAGGAAGAATTCAAGAAGCAAACGGATGCACTGTCCATCCGGATTGGCGAATTGCAGCGGAAAGCGCAGGATTTGGGCATCCCGGTGCTCATCGCGTTCGAAGGGTGGGAGGCGGCCGGAAAAGGAACGCATATCAACCGCCTGCTGCAGGCGCTGGATCCGCGCGGCTACAATGTCCATGTGGCCGAAGCGGAGGATGAGGATGAACGGCTGCGCCCGTACTGGTGGCGTTTCTGGGTTCGAACCCCCGCGTCCGGGCGGTTTTCCATCTTTGACCGGACCTGGTGCCTGCAGGCACTGCAATGCGGATACGGGGAGGATGCCGATCCGGATCTCTTCGACCGGGCCTGTCATGAGGTGAATTCTTTTGAACGGCAATTGACGGATGGCGGCACCTTGATCCTGAAGTTTTTCCTGCATATCAGCCGGAAGGAGCAGAAGAAACGGTTCGAATCCATGGAGGCGAACCCGAACACGGCCTGGAAAGTCTCAAAGGCGGACTGGCAGCAGAACAAGCATTATGACGAATGGCAGGATACACTCCAGAAGCTGCTGGAACGGACCGATACGGAAACGGCGCGCTGGAATCTCGTGGAGGCGGAGGACCGCCGGTTTGCAGCGGTCAAGATCATGACCCTGCTCGTGGAAGGCCTCACGGATGCGGTGACGCTGCGGGAAAAGGGCATAGACTCCCTGGCTGCGAAGCCTGTGAAAAGTACGCTTGTCATTCCTGAAACACTTCGCGTTTCGATTCTCGACAAGGCGGATTTGTCGCTAAAACTGCCGGAACCAGAATATGAAAAACAGCAGGAGCACTGGCAGCAGCGCATCCAGGACATGGAAAACGCCATGTTCAAGAAACGGGTGCCGCTGATGGTGCTGTATGAGGGGTGGGATGCCGCGGGAAAAGGCGGAAACATCCGCCGGCTCACCGCTTCGATGGATCCGCGCGGATATGACGTGATTCCCGTTTCCGCGCCGAATGACATCGAAAAGGCGCATCACTACCTGTGGCGCTTCTGGAATGCCGTGCCGAAAGCCGGGCACATCTCGATTTTCGATCGGACCTGGTACGGCCGGGTTCTGGTGGAACGCGTGGAAGGCTTCTGTACGGAAGCGGACTGGAAACGGGCCTATCGGGAAATCAACGAGATGGAAGAGCAGCTGACCCATGCAGGCGTCGGGCTGGTGAAGTTTTGGCTTCACATCGACCCGGATGAGCAGCTGCGCCGGTTTGAGGAGCGAAAGGCCGTGGAATGGAAAACCTGGAAAATCACCGACGAGGATTGGCGGAACCGTGAGAAACGGGATCTTTACAACGAAGCGGTGGAGGAAATGCTGTTCCGGACCGGGACTTCCTACGCTCCGTGGACGGTGGTCGAGTCGAACGACAAGTACTATGCGCGCATCAAGACCATGAAAACTGTCGTTGAGACGATGGAAGCGCGTCTGTAGCCTTTGGAGGATGGAATGCCCAAATACATCATCGGTCTTGACATCGGGGGAACCAAGTGCGCCGTGGTGCTTGCAAAGGCGGACAACGGCATTTCACTTCTCGACCGCATTGCGTTTCCGACCTATGCGGAAGCAGGATACCCGCAGGCGCGGGACAGGCTTTTTCAGGGTGTCCGCGACATCCTTGAGAGAAACGGCCTGAGGACGGCGGATTTGGCCGGAATCGGCGCCAGCTGCGGGGGTCCGCTGGACAGCCGGCGTGGGGTTGTCCTTTCGCCCCCGAATTTGCCCGGATGGGATGAGATCCCTTTCGCACGCCTGCTGGAAGAGGCTTTTCACGTACCCTCCTTTCTGCAGAACGATGCGAATGCCTGCGCTCTGGCGGAATGGAAGCTTGGTGCCGGCGGAGGGACGGACGACATGATATTCCTGACCATGGGAACCGGATTCGGGGCTGGCATTATCGCGGAAGGGCGCCTGATCCGGGGCGTTTCCGATATGGGCGGGGAAGTCGGACATGTCCGGCTGGAAGCGGATGGACCCGTCGGTTTTGGCAAGGCCGGATCCATGGAAGGCTTCTGCAGTGGGGGCGGTATTGCAAAGCAAGCCCGGATGCTCACGGAATCATGGGTGCGCGAAGGCAAGACGCCCATGTGGGTAATGGATGGCGTGGCATTGGAAGCACTGGATGTGAAGGTTTTATCCAAGTATGCGGAACGCGGGGATCCGGATGCGCTGCACGTATTTGCCCTCGTGGGCGACCGTCTTGGCGCAGCCGTCAGCGTGCTGATGGACATCCTCAATCCCGCCCGGATCGTCATCGGCAGCATCTTCGTCCGTTGCGGGCACTTGCTGCGGCCTGCCATGGAACGGGCCATTGAGCGGGAGGCGCTCATTCACTCGAGGATCGTCTGTGATGTGGTTCCTGCGGCATTGGGAGAACAGCTGGGGGATTATGCTGCGGTCCTCGTCGCCTGCCATGGATTGGGGCTGCGCGCGGAACCGCGCCCGGAGCCGAAACCGGCGGTGATGCGGCACTTTGAACGCCTGATGGAACGATACCCCGATCTGGTGCCGCTCCGGAATGATATGAGGCAGGCCTTCGACTTGCTGGCCGATGCCTTTCGCGGGGGAGGGAAACTCCTTGTTTGCGGAAACGGCGGAAGCGCGGCGGATGCGGATCACATTGTCGGTGAACTGATGAAGGGATTTTACAAGCAAAGACTGCTCGAACCGGAAGCGGAGGCTCTTTTCGGGGGAACATCATGCAAGATGCAGCGTGCGCTGCCTGCCATTGCCCTGACCCACCACGACGCATTGTCGACCGCATTTGCCAACGATGTGGACCCATGTTCCGTGTTCGCGCAGCAGGTATACGGCTATGGGACAAAGGCGGACGCATTCCTCGGCATCAGCACATCCGGCAGTTCGGTCAACGTGGTGACGGCGGCCGAAACCGCCAAAGCCATCGGCATGAGGACGCTCGCGCTGACCGGGCCGTCCGGGGGCAAACTGTCTTCTTTGTGCGACGTGACGATGAAGGCGCCGGGAAGCTGTACGGCGGATGTTCAGGAAAGGCATCTGCCCATTTATCATACCTTGTGCGCCATGCTGGAGGAAGAGTTCTTCTAGTCAAGGGAGGAGGCGCATAAATCTGGTCAGTCAGACCTACCGTTTCATTCTGCGGTTTTTCAACCGCATCCGGCAGGACCGCGTATCCGAATGGGCAGCGCAGTTTTCCTTCTATCTGATGCTGGCGTTTTTTCCATTTTTGGTGATGCTCACCAATCTGGCATCCCAGACCCAGCTTGTGGGCGTGAAAGTACTGACCCAACTCGAAAACGTCCTGCCGTATGAAGCGTACGAACTGGTTGTGGATACGGTTCAAGACATCACCGTGACGCAGAAACCAGGCGTGTTGTCCGCCAGCATGGTGATTGCGCTCTGGGCCGCGTCAAGCGGCGTGTTTGCCCTTTCGAAAGGTCTGAACATGGCCAACAAAGTGGTGGAAGCCCGGAAACCCTGGGTTGTTCGCGGTCTTTGCATTTTATTCACTTTGTTGATTGTCATGTCGTTCTTCACGGAAATCCTCATGATTGTTTTTGGTGATTTCATCCTTGACAAGATGGCATCGCTGTTTCAGGTTGCCGCGCCATTTCTCATGCTGGGGCGGCTGATCAGGATTGTCGTTCCGATTGGCGTCGTGTTCATCACGCTGGCACTCATGTTTTTCCTGATCCCCAGCAGAAGGGTCACTTTCCGCAAAGTACTGCCCGGCGCATTGTTCTCCACCTTCTTCTGGATGGGCACCTCATGGCTGTTTTCCTTGTATGTCGCCATGTTCGGCAAATATTCAAGATTTTACGGCGGACTGGGAGGCGTCATCATCCTGATGATTTGGATTTTCATCTCCAGCGTCACGTTGCTGATGGGGAATGAAGTGAACGCTTTGTTGTTTCATCATGGAGAAAAGACGGCCGAAACCAGCAAAACATAGACTTCATGGCATCAAGACCCAATTTCATAAAAACCACAAGACCCATGGCATCAAGATCCTGTTTTCATTCATCTCAGCATTTCAGGAGCGGACATTTGCAGAGCCGGCAGTTCTGTTCGCCGATGGGATTCATGATGAGGCAGGCGGCGCAGAGAATCTCGGAATCTCTGGATTTATCATATTTTTCATAATAGGTGGATCCCTTGTGATGGCGCACCCGGTCCCCTTCCTGGTAATAATTGTACATGGCGGGCTGGTCCCGGAAGGTATGCTTGTATTTTTTCCCATTTTCCCGCTGCACGGTGAAGCGATACTCGGTATAGTGACGGCTGATGGCTGAATCGTCATCATTTTGTGTTCGACGGGCACTCCTTTTGTCGACGACAACGCCGTCCCAGGTGCTGTCCGTTCCCTTTCGCAAGGTTTGGACAAGGGCGATGAGGAGGAACATGCCACCGATGATCATCCCGTAATACAAGGATTCCGGGAATTTCACCTCGCCGCTGACACTTCCGTAGATTGGCAGGCCTACCATTGCGATGAAGGCCAGGACCGCACCGAAAACCATGGCGTATTTGGAGGATGATTTGTTGTATCTGGCGAAAGCCGGGTCATTGATTTTGGGAGAGAAGCCCACCAAACCAGGAATTTGGGGATAGGGTGTGGGAGTGAATTGCATGGGAAATCCGGGCTGAGGGGCCTGCTGATAGGGTTGGGTGCTCTGCTGATAGGGTTGGGCATAGGGCTGGGCAGCCTGCGGAAATGGCTGATGAGGTGATCCCTGCTGTGGAGGAGGCGATTGCTGCGGCAAGCCGCAATGATTGCAGAACCGGGCATTGTCCGCGATTTGATTGCCGCATTGGGAACAAAACATGACGGCACCTCCTGAGGGAAGATTGTGAAGGCGCATGCGTCCATGCTACCCTATTTCGGGTCTTGCTGGTGATTCACAGCAAAGCATGTGCAGTCTTTCCGGCCGGTCAGGTGTCTGCCGGCTCCATTTCATTTTATCACAATGAAAGCGGAAAACGGATTGCCATGCATCCTGAGTGTCATCGATCCTGAACCAAAGGGCTACCGAACATGGCCCTGCGCTCCCGCATCAAATGGCGCAGCTTTTTGCGTAGTTCCGCCATCCAGTCCGGTTCATCAGGATGCACTTCGGAAAGGGAACGGACGATTCGGGCATATCCGTAAAGTGCCGTGAACCGAAGGAAAACGGGTACATGGGACAGCATTTCATCCGATATCGGCCGGATGCCTCGATATCCGGCCAGGAAACAGTCACAGGCAGCCAGTTGCCGGGTTTTCAACGATTCTGCCGAGAGAACGTCTGGCTCGATGGAACCCTCCGGATCTTTCCCTCTGCCAGCAACGGTTTTGCCGGATGCCTCCATGGCCTCTTCCGCCTTGTCCGCGATTGTTTCCTTCAAACTGTCCAGAGCCTGCGCAATGTCGGCGGCATACCAGAAAACCATGGCATCATCGAAATCGATCGGCACGCAGCGGCTGGAATCCTGCTGCCAGAAGAGGTTGTCCGGTTCAAAATCGTAATGGATCACGCCAATGGAGTCGGGGCATGCCGGGAAGGTGCCAAACAGGGCTGCAAGCCTTTCCGACTCCTCATGTGCGGCCTCCGGGCCTGTTTCGTATTCACTCGCCGGAATGTCATCTGAACCTTGACCCAATGCACCAACAGGAAGAACGGTGATCTCTTTCAGCGTATTCACGGACCATTTCAAAACCTGTTCCCAGGTCCATGGAAGACTCCGGGGATTCGGTTCATACCGGGATG
>JANYKF010000421.1 GCA_025361665.1 Clostridiaceae bacterium | reverse complement strand
CCGCTCCCGTACGCTGCTTCGCACCGTACTGCCGCGGGTGTTATAAGTTTTTCGTTGAACCCTGTATCCCGCTCCCGTACGCTGCTTCGCACCGTACTGCCGCGGGTGTTATAAGTTTTTCGTTGAAAAACTTATAACTTGATTTCGATATCGACGCCGGCGGGGAGGTCAAGGCGCATCAGCGCGTCCACGGTCTTCGAGGTGGGCATCAGAATGTCGATGAGCCGCTTGTGTGTGCGCATTTCAAACTGTTCCCGCGCGTCCTTGTATTTGTGCGGGGCCCTGAGGATGGTCATGATCTCCTTGCGGGTCGGCAGCGGAACGGGGCCGGACACCTTTGCGCCGGTTCTCTTGGCGGTTTCGACAATCCGCTCCGCAGATTGGTCGAGAACCTGGTGATCATAAGCCTTCAGCCTGATTCTGATTTTTTGTTTGTTCGCCATACAGAGGCCTCCTTGCTAGATGTTTGGTGCTGGCGCAACAAGTGATTCCTAACCACATGGCCGTGTGTGTCGCGTCTCTTCACAAGAAAAGCCCGAGGCTTCCCCAGGGCTGTAACGCAAAGACACATGCAAAACACGCATGATCCATGTAGAGTGACTTGTCGCCCGGTTTCAATGAATCGGACATTCTCCGCCGCAGTTCCCAGTTCAAAGCCTGCCATCTGCGGTTTCATCGTATGCCATGTCACAGCAAGAGTTATTATACAGGAGAAAAAATGGGTTTGCAAGGCTTTTTTCATGGGAATATCGGGGGGATGCCAGGAGCAATGCCAGGTTGTTCAGCCTTCCGCCATGCATTCCACAGTCCGGCCGGTCACAAAGCCATGCAACCCGGTCCACCGGAAACAACGGTTTCCGTCATCCGGTCCTCACCCCGTCGAGTTTCCTGTTTCTGAACCAGATGGCGATATCCGCCGCCACCATGATGAAATTGATGAGATAGAACACCAGCACGATATCGGGCGTATGGATGACCTTGTTCAAAATGCCGAAAACATAACCTGTCATGACAATCAGGAGGAATGGCAGGCTTTTCCCCTTTGTCGTGCGACTCTTGAGTGATTTGAGGATGTTGGCCGGCCAGGCTGCGCCAAAGCAAATCAGCATGCCTGCTTCAAGAAAGCTCATTTGTCACCTCCGGGTTGCATGGCGAGCAGTAAAGCTGTGCAAGCACTGCTTTACGACCAGCCGGGCTGCATGGCGAGCAGTAAAGCTGTGCAAGCACTGCTTTACGACCAGCCGGGTTGCATGGCGAGCAGTAAAGCTGTGCTTGCGCGCCCTCAGTCGGCCGGTTTGAACCGTGCCACTGTTTCCGCGAATCTCCGCAGTTTCCGGCAGACCCGCCCGTTCACGGAATGCTCCGGATAGGTCTTCCCTTCTCCGCATTCGCCGGCAGGCACGCCGGTGAGGATGGAAATCCCCTCGTCGACCGTCCGGACGGGCCAGATATGGAACAGGCCCTCGCGCACGGCGGTGACGACATCGTCGCTGAGTACGAGGTTCATGACATTCTGATGCGGAAGCAGGACGCCCTGCTTTCCGTTGAGGCCCCGCCTGCGGCACAGTTCGAAGAATCCCTCCACCTTGTACGTGGCGCCGCCGATGGGCTGGATCATCCCGTGCTGGTTCACGGAGCCCGTCACGGCATATCCCTGGTACACCGGAAGATCCGCGAGGCTCGAGAGAATGGCGTAAAGTTCGGCGGAAGACGCGCTGTCGCCGTCAACGCCGCTGTAAAGCTGTTCAAAGCAAATGGATGCCGTCAGGGAGAGTGGAATTTCCTGCGCGAACCTGCCTCCGATGTAGCCGCTGAGGATGAGGACCCCCTTGGAATGCGTGTCCCCGCCGGTATCAACCTCCCGTTCGATATCCACGATGCCGTTCTTGCCCATGTAGGTGGCCGCCGTGATGCGCGAAGGTTTTCCAAATGCCGCGTCTCCCATGTCGAGGACGGCAAGGCCGTTGATCTGACCAATCGCCCAGCCATCGGTATCCACCATCAACATCCCGTCTTCGTACATCTCCATCAGGCTTTCGTCGTATTTGCCGGACCGGCGGCGCTGCTCCAGGATGGCCTTCCGCACATGCACCCCGGTCACCAGATCCGCCCCGTCCATCTCCGCCCAGGTGGTGGCTTCCGCAAGGATGCCGGCAATATCGTTGAAATGGGTGGTCAGCTTCTTCTGGTTCTGAACCAGCCAGGAGCACTGGTTGATGACGGCCGCCACGCCGGTCCGGTCAAAGTGCCGCATGCCCTCTTTTCCGCACCAGGCGGCGATGAACTGCGTCAGGCGGAAGATATTTTCGTCATTCCATGGCATTTCGTCATCGAAATCCACCTTGATCTTGAAATGCTTCTTGAAATCCCGGTCGAGGCTGTACAGCAAATGATAGATCTCGGTACTGCCGATGAGGATCACTTTCACGTTCACGGGAATCGGCTCGGGCCTCAGAGTGGCCAGACCCATCATGTTCATCTGGTCCTTCATGGGTTCGATCGTGATGAGGCGTGTCTTGAGCGTCCGCTTGATGGCTTCGAACGCCTGGGGATTGCCGATCAGATCCGTCATCTGGAGGATCAGGAATCCGCCGTTGGCCTGGTGGAAGAGGCCGGGCTTGACGTGCATGAAGTCCGTGGTCATGGCGCCCATCTCGTTTTCATAGTCGCACCGGCCCATCAGGTTCTGATAGGTGGGATTGTAGTCGATGACCACCGGCGCGCCGTGCAGGTGGCTGTTGTCGACAAGCAGGTTGATGCGGTAGCGGGCCCTGGGATCCTCCTCCTGGTTCCGCTTCATCATCATCTGCATGAAAGCGGCCTGCTGGTCCTCTCCGAGTTCCTCCGTGCGCAGCGCGTTCAGGTTTTTCAGGATGTCGCTCCGAACCCGCTCGAGGTAGTCCAGTACATTGGCCTGCGCGGTGTACTTGTCCCGCAGGTCGTCCATGTGCATGCCGACAGCATAAAGAGCGATGCGGCTCTCCCACTCCCGGACAGCCTCCTCGGCCTCCATCTCTACCTCGCGGATTTTCCGGACGGTGTCTGCGCATTCCTTCTGGAGCAGCTCCATGTTGAGGCTCAGGCCGCTCTTGACTTCCTCGTCCAGATCCTTGAATTCCTC
>JANYKF010000417.1 GCA_025361665.1 Clostridiaceae bacterium | reverse complement strand
CAGGAATTCATGATCATGCCGGTTGGTGCCGACAGCTTCCGCCAGGCCATGCAATGGTGCTCGGAAGTCTTTCACAACCTCAAGATCGTGCTCAAATCCAAGGGCTACGGCACGGCCGTCGGAGATGAGGGCGGTTTCGCGCCGAATCTCAAATCCGATGAGGAAGCCATCCAGGTGATCCTGGAGGCGATTGAGAAAGCGGGCTTCAAGCCGGGTGCCCATTTCCGCATCGCAATCGACGCCGCGGCCACCGAAATGTACGAGGAAGCCAAAGCCAATGGCCGCGAGGGCGAATACTATTGGTGGAAGGCAGACAAATACATGACGAAGGCCGAGATGGTGGCTTACTGGGAGATGATCGTTGCCAAATACCCCGTCATCTCCCTGGAAGACTGTGTCGCGGAGGAGGACTGGAAAGCCTGGAAAATGCTTACGGACGCCCTTGGCAAAACCGTTCAGCTGGTCGGTGACGACCTGTTCGTCACCAATACGGAACGTCTGAAAAAGGGCATCGAAATGGGCGTGGCCAACTCCATCCTCATCAAGGTCAATCAGATCGGAACCCTCACGGAGACGCTGGAAGCGATCGAAATGGCCAACCGGGCCGGATATACCGCCGTCACCTCGCACCGTTCGGGCGAGACGGAAGATGCCACGATCGCGGACATCGCGGTGGCCACCAATGCCGGGCAGATCAAGACCGGCGCCCCTTCCCGCACGGACCGTGTCGCGAAATACAACCAGCTGCTCCGCATCGAGGAAGAACTGGGAGACTGCGCCGTATACCCCGGGATGGATGCATGGTTCAATCTCAAGGTCAAGTAGCGTGTATGCCGGCAGACTTGCTTGAACCGGCCGCATTGCATTTCATCACAAGGCAGTTCCGCCGGCTTTTCCGCCGCATTGCCTGAAAGCAGAGGGTTCCGGTTGTTCCGGGGCCCTTTGGCCTGTGAGGAGGTTCCGTCATGAACAGGCCCATGATCATGGCTCACCGGGGCGCGTCCGCCCATGCGCCTGAAAATACGCTGCCCGCCTTCCGCATGGCCATGGATCTGGGCGCGGACGGCTTGGAACTGGATGTGCACCTCACGCGGGACGGGGTGGATGCCGTCTTCACGAACGAGCCGCGGGAAAGCGCAGCATCCCTTCGGCTTTGGTGTCGGGAATGAACCAGAACGGAGGAACCGGAACAGTGGATGGACAGACCATTCCGGTGATTGTTGAAGGGGTGCCTTTCGAGATTTCCTGCGGCGAGACCCTGGAGGCGCTCGCGGCCGGCCGCAAGGGCTCATCGGGCGCTTTGATCGTGGCCGCCTTCCTGGATAATGAAATCCGGGAACTGACCCATGAAGTGAAAGAACCTTGCAATATCCGGTTCGTCGACCTGTCCTCGGAGGACGGCATCCGCATTTATCAGCGCAGCCTGAAGTTCCTGCTGATCAAGGGCCTGCACGACTGTTATCCCGACCGTGATGTCTCCATCCGCCACTCGGTCAGCAAGGGCATTTTCTTTGATGTGGTGGGACCCCCGCTCGGACCGGAGGAGGTCCGTCACCTTGAACGGCATATGCGCGGGCTGGCTGCGCGCGATATCCCTTTCGAGAAAGTCATTGTGTCCCTGGAAGAAGCCCGCCGCATTTTTCTCGCTTCCGGCCGGGAAGATCGCGATCGCGCCATCCGGAACCGGGAGAAGGACTATGTTTCCCTCTATCTGTTCGAAGACGTGGAGGACTACTTCTATGGATATATGGTGCCCGGATCGGGATATCTGAAGCTGTTTGCGCTCGAGGCGGCGGAAGGCGGCATCGTCCTGGTCATTCCGAAAAAGGAACACCCAGACCGGCTCCCGGAAGGAAAGATTCCGGGAAAGCTCTTCAATGTTTTCGCGGAATATACAAACTGGATCCATATACTGGGCGTGGATGATGTGGGCCATTTGAATGAGCGCGTGAAGAACGGGCAAACGAATGATTTCATCCGCATCGCCGAGGCCCTGCATGAAAAGAAAATCGCCAGCATCGCCGACCAGGTCAAGCAGGATGCCGGACGCGTGCGCGTCATCCTGATCGCCGGCCCATCCTCCTCGGGCAAGACGACTTTTGCCCAGCGGCTCTCCGTCCAGCTCCGGGTCAACGGCATCGTGCCCGTGAACCTATCGGTGGATGACTACTTTGTCAATCAGGACGTCACCCCCCGCGACGAGTTGGGGAATCCCGATTTCGAAGCATTGGAATGCGTTGACCTCCCGCAGTTCAACTGCGATCTGCAAGCCCTCGTCGGGGGAATGGAAATCAGCGTGCCCTCTTTCAATTTTGCATCGGGCAAGAGGGAGCATACCGGTCGGAAACTGCGTCTCGATCCCGGACACATCATCGTGATAGAGGGCATCCACGGCCTGAATCCCCGTTTGACGGAAGCAATTCCGGATACGAGCAAATTCCGCATCTACGTC
>JANYKF010000409.1 GCA_025361665.1 Clostridiaceae bacterium | reverse complement strand
CTGACATCAATGGCATGTTCGATGAGCATGTTGTCCAGCGATGCGGCGTGAATTCCATTGAGGTAGACTTCCGCGAAGCAGTCGAGTCCTTCAAAAACGAGAAACGGAGAGGCTCCCCGGACTTCTTCCGCATGAAAACAGCGCGTATAAAAGACATGGCATTTTTCCGCTGCCTGGCTGACCTCGACGGGATTCATCCCAAAAAACGGATCCGGAACCTTCCCGACGGCAAACAGGTCCAGTTCGAAATTTCCGGGAACGGTGCAATCGAAGAACTCCAGCCCGGATTGAACGGCAGTCTCAACAGACCGGGCCGACGGATCCGGTCTTTCAGACCATGCGAAACGCCATTGGCCGCATAAGTCGATATTGAAGGGTGTAAAGGCGTTTTCTTTCTTCATTGAAATTCCTCCCATGCGTCCGTACTGCCTGATGCCGCCTGTTGCGACATCACAATTCCAGGGACCATTGATTTATCCCCTAAGTGCCCGGTACATGGCCACCACGTTCTGCGGCGGCACGTCAACCTGAATATTGTGAGAGGGCGCTGCGACAAAACGGCCTCCGCGTGACAAAACACCGGATACGCGACGGACCTCGTCCGCCACTTCGATTTCCGTGCCCCTCGTCAGGAGTGTTTGCTCATCAAGGCCACCCCAGAAGATCAACCTGGAACCGTATGCATTTTTCAGCCGTTCCGGTTCCATTTCCGCGGCACCCGGCTGGATGGGATTGAGGATATCCGCGCCCATGCCGCAGATATCATCCAGCAAACGATACACCGAACCGCAGGAGTGATGGAAATAGTCCGCGGCTGTCAGGGACTTTGTCTGGCTGATACGCTCCCTGTACCAGGGAACCATCAATTCCCGAAAGCATTCCGGTGAAAGAAGGGGCGCGCTCTGCGTGCCGAAATCGTCCCCGCTGGTTGTCACTTGTATCCAGGGACCGATCGCCTTGTAATACCGTGCGACAACTTCCTGCACATATTGATGATACCGTTTGAAAAATGCCTGCACGAACTCCGGCTCAGCCAACAGGCGATACAGGAAATCATCATAGCCGCAAAGCCAGCAGCCCAGCTCAAAATACCCATAAACGGGATGCTCCCCGACAAGGACATAGTCGGTCTGCTCGCTGAGGCGCCGGGCATCGGCTTCATATTGGTCAAACCAGGCCTGTGGGATCTCCCGCGCATCCGGCCACGGATATGCCGACAGAGCAGCCAGGTCGGCATTCTTCAGCGGATAATCGACGATATCGTAATACAGGCCCGTCCACTGGCGGGAAATGCCCCAGCTGTCTGTGAACCTGCCGCTTGCCATTGGCCGGCTCAATCGGCTTGGGGGATCAATGAGGGCGCCGACCCGGCGAAAATCAACTCCCAGGGCGGTTTGGATCCGTTCCAGCATTGTCTCGGGTCCGGACGGCGGAATGTGAAGAAACGCAGCCAGGTTTTTCATGGCCTCAGGTTCGGCGCTGGTCAGGGTTGTTCCTGCAAAATCCATCGGCACGCGATCCGTTGGCAGTCCCTGCCGACAGGCGGCCCAGCGTTCCCTTGGGTTCATGGCTGCCTCCCCGCGAGCCAGCCGGAAGAAATGGTTTCCGACTGTCCGAAAGCCGTGCTTTCCAGCCTCCCGGAAGCTTTGATTTCTTCAAAAGCTTTGCAGATCGACTGATAATTCGCCTCGCTCATCCCGATGGAATGGTAATCCTCAATATAGGCGATGTATCCGCCATGCTCCGTACCCAGTTCCCGAAGAAGGCGGGCTGCATAGGCTCGAATTTCCGCTTCATTGCCGGAGAGGGCAACGGTCTGATGGTCTATGGGGCAATTCAGGCAGACCCGGCCTCGGAAGCCTTCACTCAGACGTGCCAAAGGAAAAATATCAGGCTGGTTCAGGTTCAGGATGTCCACCCCGATTTCCACCAAATCATCCAGTATTTCATAAACCTGGCCGCAGCTGTGGAAATAGACCTGGCAGCCATAACTCTTGACCAAAGCGAACTGTCGCTGCAAATGCGGTTTGAAGAATCCGCGAAACAAATCCGGATTGACCATCAGGTTTGCCTGTGTGCCCCAGTCATCGCCGAAGGCAATGGCATCGACCCCGCATGCGCACATCTGCCGGATCATCTCGCACTCAAAATCGATGACCCGCTGAATCAGCCGATTCAGGTTGTCCGGTTCAAGATAAAAATCCGCCATCACGTTTTCAAAGCCGCGGATGAACATCACCTGGTTGAAGCCGGTAATACCCAGACTCCCCATGATGTATCGATCCGGATTCACGGCCACCATTTTCTGCAAAGGATCCATCCGCCCGTGTGCAAACGGATCCGGTGCCCGCCAGGAATGGAGCAGGTCCCACGATTTCTCCAGAGGCGGCTGTTTGGGCTGTCCCATGGTTTCGTCGTATCGATGCCAGACATATCCCCATTCGGACTGGTTCGGCACTTCCGGCTTGAATGACGCCGCCGCCGCATATCCGGCGGAAAGAATATCCGAACGGCGTTGATCCCGGTTCAGATACAGAATCGGCAGGCAGTCCGGATCCTGAAAGGCGATGGCTGCGCGGACACGTTGTTTCGACGTCATGACAGGATATCCTCCGGTTGGTAAAACAGCACGCAAACAGGTTGGGGGATCTCCAACCTGCACCCGGTGAAGGTGAACAAGCCTGTCTCCGCATCCAATGAGAAGACTCTGACCTCATTGGAATCCTGATTTCCCGCGATGATGAATTTTCCGTTCGGGGTAATGTTGAAATCCCGCGGCGTTCGCCCCATCGTTGGGTTATGGGCAATGGTCCGCAGCTGCCCGTCCGGCAGCACCCGGAATACCGTGATGCTGTCGTGTCCGCGGTTGGAAGCCATGAGCAGATGACCGTCCGGCGTGAAGCGGATGGCGGAACAGGAGCTTCCCGAAACACCAGGCGGCAAGGTCGGAATCGTCTGCAGCGGCAGGAATGACCCATCGCTCCGATCATATGAAAAGACAAAAACCTGGCAGCCCATTTCGGTGAGAACGTAAGCCCTGTCTCCCGAGGGGTTGAATACGATATGCCGCGGCCCGTCGCCCGGACTCACGGACAGCGTTCCGGCAAGCGACATGTCACCTTTACCTCCGGCAAAATCATAAAGCATGACCTTGTCGAGTCCCAGGTCGCAGACGCACAAATACTGTTCATCCGGCGAAAAAACCGAACAATGCACATGAGGGCCGGTCTGCCGGTCCGGATCGGGACCCGAACCCGAGTGCCTGATCATCCTGTGTTCCGGAGGCAGGCTGCCATCTGGATCCAGCGGATAGGCAGCGGCCGTGCCGGCACCGTAATTGGAAACGAAAACAACGGTATTGGCATGGTCAACGCTGATATGGCAGGGGAATTCCCCATCGGAAGGACACCGGCTCTGCAATGACAGGCTGCCATCCCGGTCGATGAGGAAGGACGCCGCTCCTCCGCCGGGTTGTCCTTCATAGCGGTCCGCCTCGATGGTCGCATACAGGTGCTTTCCATCGGCGGACAACGCCAGGTATGTCGGTTTTTCAATCTTTTCCGAATAACCGGCAAACGTGAGTTCCCCGGTGTCAGGATTGACATCGAGAATGGCAATGCCGACGATTTCGGATGGTTCGGCAAATGTTCCGATATAGGCCAGGCAGTGGTTGTTTTCCATGGGATGTCTCCTCCTCCAGCCGCTGTGCCGGCCATATGCTGCTCCACTTTCTCTTCGCAGGTCGGCCTGTGCTGCATCCCTTTCTCTTATTCCGCTCCCCAGCTTCCAAGATATTCTTGCTGCGCTTCTGTCAGGGTGTCGATGCCGACACCGAGGCTTTCCAGTTTCATGGCGGCAATGCGCGCATCGATGGCTCCGGGAATGGAAAAAACACCGGGCTTCAGTACGGAGTGGTTCTCCACGATATAGAGCGCGCTCAGCGCCTGCACGGCGAAACTCATGTCCATGATCTCCGCCGGGTGGCCGTCGCCGCAGGCCAGGTTCACCAGCCGGCCCTCCCCGAGAAGGTAGATCCGGCGTCCGTCCGCCATGAGGTAACCGGTAATGTTCTTCCTGCTTTCCTCAATGGAAACGGATTGGGCTTCCAACTCGGGAATGCAGATTTCCACGTTGAAATGACCCGCATTCGACAGGATTGCGCCGTTTTTCATACGCGCAAAATGTTCGCCTGAAATGACGCGTTCACAACCCGTGACCGTTACGAAGATATCCCCCAGCGCGGCAGCCTCGGTCATTGGAAGAACGGTGCACCCGTCCATGATGGCTTCAATGGCCTTCACCGGATCGATTTCCGTCACGACCACTTTGGCTCCCAGGCCCTTCGCCCGCATGGCAACTCCTTTGCCGCACCAGCCGTATCCGGCCACGACAACGGTCTTGCCCGCCACAATGAGGTTCGTGGTGCGGTCTATCGCATCAAAAACCGATTGGCCCGTACCGTACCGGTTGTCGAAAAGATGCTTGCACATGGCGTCGTTGACGGCCATCATCGGGAAGAGGAGCACGCCTTCCCTTTCCATCGCCTTCAGGCGCAGGATGCCGGTGGTGGTTTCCTCGCAGCCGCCCCATACCTCCGGGACAAGGTGCGGCAGCTTCACATGCAGGGCATGGATGAGGTCTCCGCCGTCATCGATGATGACATTCGGACCCTGGGCCAGTGTCTGCCCGATATGCCTGTCATATTCTTCCGGCGTGGAACCGTGCCAGGCATGGACATCGATGCCGTCCGCCGAGAGCCCGGCGGCCACGTCGTCCTGCGTGGAGAGCGGGTTGCTTCCGGTGACGGACATTCGGGCCCCGCCTGCCGCCAGCACCTTCGACAGATAGGCTGTTTTCGCCTCCAGATGGACGGAAAGCGAGATCTTCACGTCCGCGAACGGTTTTGTCCGGGAAAATTCAGCTTCCAGGCGCGAAAGAATGGGCATGTTCCTTTTGACCCATTCGATTTTGCGCCGCCCCTCTCCGGCGAGGCCGATGTCGCGGATATGGCTCTGCGTTTGTTGACAGCTCACGAAAGACCTCCTTGGGAGTTGGATGATCGCACATGCAACCATTATATCGTCCGGACGTGTTCCCCACAAGGATGATCCCTGAAGCCGAAAGAAACCATGAAAACAAGGAATACGCCGAACCATCCTCCGTCGATGATGCTGTTTCAGCGCCCGGCAAGATGGGTTCAAGTGAAATGTGCTATACTAATAAGAAAAGTCCAAAGGAGCAGATTTATGGAAGAAACAGTCTTGATGGCGATTGCCAGAAACGAAAGTCCCAAGAAAGCGAGGGACACAGGCTTTATTCCAGGCGTTCTCAATGCGAACGGCGCAGCGTCCACTTCCGTCATGTTCGAA
>JANYKF010000395.1 GCA_025361665.1 Clostridiaceae bacterium | reverse complement strand
CCTTGCGACCCAACACGTCGGAGACGTTCTTTGTGTTTGTGCATCCCGCCCCGTACATCGCAAGGGAGAATACATGAGACGCATCCTCTTTGATTTTGACGGTACGATCGCGGATTCGGAGCATGTGGCAACCGATATCCTGAATGTCATCGCGCAGCGGCACGGCATGCATCAATTCCAGGCCGATGAAATCGATCGGCTGCGGAAATTGCCCATCCGCGAGCGGTGCCGGCAATTGGGCATTCCGATGCGCAAATTGCCGGGACTCGCTCGGGAATTCAACATCCTTTTTCAGGAGGCAGTCCTGAAAGTAGACCCGTTCGAGGGCATGTCAGGATTGCTCAACACGCTGAATGATAAGGGTTTCGGCATTTCCATCGTATCTTCGAACGCGGAGGACAATATCCGGCGTTTTCTTGTGCGCCACAATCTTGGCTTTATCCGGGATGTCCGTTGTTCTCACCACATGTTTTCCAAGGACAAGATGATCCGCCGTCTGCTGCGTCGGCAGAAACTCCGTTCGGAAGACGTCATTTATGTGGGGGATGAGCACCGGGATGTCGTGGCCTGCAAAAAGGCCGGCGTGAAGGTGATCTGGGTACGGTGGGGCTTCGACGGCCTTGAAGCGGTGGAGGCGGAGAATCCGGATTTCATGGCGGATGAACCGGCGGACATTCTCGGGATTGTGACCGCCGATCTGGCTGCAGCCCTGTGAGCGCGGATTTCACCGGGTTGATTGGGCGCGTCGGGGCAAACCCTGTCATTGCGGCTGTCCGCCGGGACGAGGATGTGGAGGCTGCCCTTTGCGCTCCTGTCGGCATCGTCTTTCTGCTGCAGGCCGATATCTTCAATCTGGCCGGTCTGACGGGGCGATTTCGTGCTGCAGGCAAGGACGTGCTGGTCCATGTCGACTTTCTCGAAGGAATCGGACGGGATGCCAAAGCGATCCGCTACCTGGCGGAAGTCATCCGTCCTTCCGGCATCCTCACCACGAAAAGCCAGCATGTGAAAACGGCGAAGGAGTATGGGCTGTTTGTGATTCAGCGGTTCTTTCTCATTGATCACCAATCCTTTGACATGGCGGTCCATACAGTCCGCACCGCGCGTCCTGACATGGTGGAACTGATGCCGGCCCTGATGCCGGCCGTCATCGCCAGATTCTGCCGAGTGGTGTCAACCCCCGTCATTGCGGGGGGCCTCATCAGCGTCAAGGAGGAGATCGTGGAGATCCTCAAGGCCGGCGCCCTGGGCGCATCCACTGGAAATCCCATGCTATGGGGCATTTGATGCCTTTCGAGGCAATCGGAACCCTTCGAGGCAATCGGTGCCCTTCGAGGCAATTGGTGCCCTTCGAAGCAATCGGTGCATGAATGTAAAATCATTGATGAAAACGCAAAAACATGATATATCTATTCCATCGGACCAATAAACACGTGTCTTTGGAAGACTGAACGGTGCTTCGGCAATCGGAGTCCGGAAGGAGCATGGCATGCGACTTGGAGGAATGGTATTCGGGGATATTTCGACACCGGAAAAATGGATTGGGGCTGTCCGGGCAATGGGATACAGAGCGGCCTACTGCCCCGTGAGTGCCGATGCGGACGTGAAGACCGTGGCCGCATACCGGAAGGCCGCAGCCGATGCAGATATCGTGATTGCCGAAGTGGGTGCGTGGAGCAATACCCTGTCTGCTGATGCCACTGTGCGGAAAAAGGCCATGGACCACTGCAAGCGCCAGCTCGATCTGGCTGAGCGCATCGGAGCCCTCTGCTGCGTCAATATTGCCGGTGGATGCGGCGACCAATGGGATGGCCCCCACGAAGACAACCTGACTAGGGGGACCTTCGACAGGATTGTGGAACTGGTCCGGGAAATCGTGGATGCCGTGCAGCCGGAGCACACGACCTATTCACTCGAAACCATGCCATGGGTGTTTCCGCATACGGCGGATGCCTACGTCGACCTCATCCATGCCATTGACCGGAAAGCGTTTGGCGTTCATCTCGATCCCGTCAACATGATCAACAGCCCGGTCATTTTTATGGACAATGCCGCGTTTCTGAACGATTGCTTCGACAAGCTCGGAAAATACATGCTGAGCGTCCATGCGAAAGACATCAAGCTTTCCGGCAAACTGACCGTTCATCTTGACGAAGCCCGTCCGGGGGACGGGAGTCTTTGCTACAAGACATTCTTGACCAGGATGAACCAGCTGCCGCCCGATGTCCCGTTCATGCTCGAGCACATGACGATTGAAGAGGACTACCGGATTGCATCTGCCTATGTCCGCCAGGTGGCGGACGGATTGGGCATCAAGGTCTGACAAATGCAACAGGTGGCGGATTGGGCATCAAGGTCTGACAAATGCAACAGGAACCGCTGCGACATCCATATCGCAGCGGTTCCTGCCTGTTGTTCCGGGATAACCTGCGGTTCTGCTTGTAAATCTGGCGAAGCCGTATTTGCAAATGTATGTGCTGCCTGAGGCGGCACGGGTATCCTGATGAAAATGGTGGGCAATACTGGGTTCGAACCAGCGACTTCTACCGTGTGAAGGTAGCACTCTCCCGCTGAGTTAATTGCCCATGCGTGTCGGATACCCGGATGGCGGACACATCGGCGGCCCAAGTCCGGAACCGTGGCCGCCCACTCATTATAGCCAAGAAGATTGGGCAAGTCAATCCCGAAATGCTGTCGAAATGCAGTAAAAATGCGGTTCAAAATGCGGTCGACTGCTGTTGATTGCTGTTCGATTGCCGGCGGATTGCTTTCCGCATCAGGCAATCTTCAGGCGCTTTGCAAGGCGCAGCACGAGAAAGGTAAGCCAGCGCGACGGTACCTTCTTCTGCCCGAAATCCCAATCAGCCCATGCTTTCCAGATCGATTGGGGTGTATAGCGGCCATCCGGGTCTGCCTGGCGGACGATATGGCCTGCCATTTCCAGGAGGCGCGGATCCTGTTCCCGTCCCGGACACCGACCCAGGACATCGGCAACATGAAGGATGTCATACCAGATAAAAGGAGCCTTGATTTTTCGAAAATCAGTTCCCATGAAGAACATGTAGGGGTGCTTCACCAGGCTGTCGGCCCAAAGGCCAAGCAGGCACTCCGAGGCTGTCCGGATACCGTCGGATACGGCTTCCGCATCCGGCAGATCCGCTTCTTTCCATTGGGCTTTCCATTGCAGCAATACTTTCAGCATCAGTAGGGTTGCATCCGGACAGGGATCTTCCTTGCGGCCGGGACCGCGAAACTTTCCCAATTCCTGTGAAACTGCGCAGGGCCAGCCGTTTTCACGTCCCAATGATATCATGAACCGGATTCCGCTTGAAAGAAGGCTGGCAGGCATCAGGTCCGGACGATGTGATATTCCGAAGGAGAGCAGTGCCTGGAGAACGGCTGGCGAGTCACATGGAGCCCAGCCCCAGGTGTTCGTTCCCGTGCCTCCGAAATGGGTCGGTATGTTGATTCCAACCTGGATGATGCCTTCAGGGGACAGATGGGACAGGGCTGCCCGAGCAACCCGCTCCATTCCCGGATCATCCAGGGTGAGTCCGATGTCGCCAAGAAAAGTGAGGAAGTGCATCAGCAGATCGGCCTTCTTGTGTCCTGAAACGATTTCCGTTTCCCAGTTTTGAAAGGCATCCATGAGTTTTTGGATGGCCGGAGCCTCAATCATGGCCCTTTTGGCCTGCATCACTTGTTCAGACGAAGGCAACTCGTCCAGCAAATCAAGCCGTGTGCGGTATACGACCCAGGGTTCGCCCTCGAGCAGCCATTTTACAGTTTTGCTTTCCCCGTCGTCCATCATGGAAACACACCTCAGTTTCGTTTGCGGACGCATCACAGCGGTTCATGCCTGCCTCATTCGTTCAATTCACATCATAACAAAACCAACCCTGCAAATCCACATGGACAAGCAAGTTGATCTGCATGGGGGGCTTCGGTTTCAAGCCACTTCGTTTTCAGGCCGTGATGCAAAACGGGAAGCAATATGATATCATGTTACCAATGCGAAAAAATCAGTCCGGACACATCGTTCCGGATGTTGCGGGGGTAAGGGAATGGACAATTTTACATTCAGGAATCCAACCAAAATCATCTTCGGTAAGGGAACGGAAGCAACAGTCGGCGTGGAAACCGCGAAATACGGCAAAAAGGTGCTCCTGCACTACGGCGGCGGCAGCATCAAAAAGAGCGGCCTGTATGATCGGATTGTGGCCTCCCTGAAGGCAGCC
>JANYKF010000391.1 GCA_025361665.1 Clostridiaceae bacterium | reverse complement strand
CCCCTCCCGCCACCGCTTCGGAAAAGCCGCGATCGGCGTGATGGATGCCGTCGATGGCGCGCAAATGGGGCGTGACAGGATCGGTGGCTTCATTGCTGTCATCGCCTTCGAACCCGATGCCATCTCCGAAAACACCGAGATGGCAGTGGGCGTCGACGAGGCCGGGAAGCACCCACCTGCCTTCCGCATCCAGGATCGCATCGTCTCGGCCGGCGACAGGGCATTCGGACATGGGGCCTACCGCAAGGATTTTCCCATTTTCAGCGGACAGGTATCCGTTCGGAATGACGGGACCCGCCATCGTGTGAATCTGTGCATTTTGCAGAATGAACATGCCTTCGCCTCCTTGGGGCTTGAAATACGCCTGCCGGAGCCTGCGAAAGTGTTTCAGGGATCTCCGCCGGACCCGCATGCCCTTCTGATTCAAGGCTTCTGCCGCACAGCGGACGCATCCGGCGGCGTGACGCGCACGACCGGCTCCGGGCATGCCGTTTTCTGTTGCGGGGCGGGCATCTGCACGAGCGCGTACCGGAGGACCTGCTCAAACTGCGAAACCGGGATGATGCGGAGCTTGGCCCGGATCTTCTCCGGAATCTCCTCGATGTCCTTCTTGTTCGCCATGGGAATGATAACCGTGTCGATTCCAGCCCGGTGCGCCGCGAGAGTCTTCTCCTTCAGGCCGCCGATGGGAAGCACCCGGCCACGCAGGGTGATTTCACCCGTCATCGCCACGTTGTGGCGGATGGCAATGCCCGTAAGGGCGGAAACCATTGCCGTCGCGAGGGTGATGCCGGCGGATGGCCCGTCTTTCGGGATGGCACCTTCGGGAACATGAAGATGCATGTCCAGTTTCTTGTGGAACATCGGATCGATGCCGAATTCTTCGGCTTTCGAGCGGATGTGGCTGCGCGCGATGCGCGCGGACTCCTTCATGACGTCTCCAAGCTGACCCGTCAGCTCCACATGGCCTTCCCCCTGCATCAGGGTCACCTCGATGGCGAGTGTTTCCCCGCCGACCGGCGTCCATGCCAGCCCGCGGGCCACGCCGACCTCATCGGCCTCACTGGCCTTGCCGACAAGAAACCTGCGGGCACCCAGATACTTCCGGACCGCTTTCGCATTCACGCGCAGGATGACCGATTCATCCATCACAAGTTCCTTCGCACATTTGCGCAGGACGGAAGCGATGGACCGTTCCAGGTTCCGGACGCCGGCTTCACGTGTGTAGTGGCTGATGATTTCGCGGACGGCCGTGGTCTCGAACTTGAGCCGTCCTTCCGGAATGCCGTGCAGGCCGAGCTGCTTGGGGATGAGGTGCCGGGTGGCGATGTGGATCTTCTCCTCATCCGTATACCCGGTGATGTCGATGACTTCCATCCGATCCAGCAAGGGGCGGGGAATGGCCTCTTTGTAGTTCGCCGTCGTCACGAACAGGACGTCCGACAAATCAAACGGCAGCTCCATGTAGTGATCGCGGAACTCTTTGTTCTGCTCCGCATCCAGCACTTCCAGGAGGGCGGAGGAAGGGTCGCCCCGGAAATCGCTGGACAGCTTGTCGACCTCGTCCAGGAGGATCAGCGGGTTTCGGGTCCCCGCCTGCTTGATGGCCGCAATGATCCGGCCGGGCATGGCGCCCACATAGGTCCGCCGGTGACCGCGGATTTCCGCCTCGTCCCGGATCCCGCCGAGGGACATGCGCACGTATTTGCGGTTGAGCGCCTCCGCGATGGAACGGGCAATGGATGTCTTCCCGACGCCCGGCGGGCCCGCCAGGCAGATGATCGGCCCGTGAAGGCCATGGCGGAGCTTGCGCACGGCCAGATACTCCACCATTCGTTCCTTGACTTTCTCAAGACCGTAGTGATCCCGCTCCAGCACTTCGGCGGCATGCCCCAGGTCAAGGTTCTCTTCGGTGGCAACAGTCCAGGGCAGTTCAAGAATCCAATCCAGATAGGTGCGGATGACCCCGCTTTCCGCCGATGAGGCATGCATTTTCTGCAGCCGCTCCAATTCCTTGACTGCCTTTTTCTCCGCTTCTTCCGGCAATTTGGCTTCAAGGATGCGGGTGCGGTATTCATCCCCTTCGTCACCCCCGGATTCGTGATCTCCAAGTTCCTTCTGAATGGCTTTCATCTGCTCCCGCAGGTAATACTCCCGTTGTGTCTTGTCGATTTGCTGACGGACCTTGCTGTTGATGTTGCGTTCGATCTCGAGTATCTCGATTTCCTTCACCAGAATGTCCAGCAGCTTCTCCAGCCGCCGTTTCGGGGATGCTTCCGCCAGGATGCCCTGCTTGACCTCCACGCCCGTGTTCATGTTCGAAGCCACGACGTCGGGCAGCCGTGAAAAGTCGTCGATGGCACTCACGGAAAGCGTCGCATCCGGCGAAATCCGGTTCGTGAGTTTGGCATATCGCTCGAAATGCTCCACCACCTGGCGCGCCAGCGCCTCCACCTCCGATTTGCTGCGCAGGACGCGGGATGTGCGGATTTCTTCCACGGATACGGTGAAATACGGATCATCGTTTTCCCAGGAAACGATATGCGCACGTTCAAGCCCTTCGACCAGAACGCGGATCGTATCGCCCGGCAGCCGCAGCAATTGCTTGATGCGCGCGATCGTCCCGACGGAATGAATGTCGTCCCGGTTCGGTTCCTCTTCGCCGGAATCCTTCTGCGCGGCGAGAAAGATGCACTGGTCCTTGAGCATGGCATCTTCCAGCGCCTTGACCGACTTGGAACGGCCCACGTCGAAATGCAGGATCATGTAAGGGAAAACCACGATGCCACGCAATGGCAACAGCGGCATGATCTTCGCCTTTTTTCCTTTTGATGCAGGTTTCATGTTGTCACCTCCGGAGTACCTTTCATTATACGCAAGCCATCCGCCTTTTTCAATCATGATTCCGGTGCAAAAAGTCGATTTTCGACTTTTCATGCAAGTTGCGTTTCGCAACTTGCATGATGCAACAGCTCCCGTCGTTGCATAGCCCCGTATCATGTGATTTGCATGCAAGATTCCGGTGGAATCCTGCATGCAATACGTGCAATAGCGAGTATTTACACCAGAATCAATCACCGGATGACCGGCCGCACCTTTCGCAGCGCACACACCGAAAAAGGCCCGGAAACAAGCGTTTCCGGGCCTTTTCAAAGAACTGGACGAAAGCTTTTTTGCTCCCTACTTGACAATTTCCGCCACGACGCCGGCGCCTACGGTACGGCCACCTTCGCGGATGGCGAACTTCAGACCCTTTTCCATGGCGATGGGGTTGATGAGCTCGATCGTCATGGTGACATTGTCGCCAGGCATACACATCTCAACGCCTTCGGGCAGCTTGATGTTGCCAGTCACGTCGGTGGTGCGGAAGTAGAACTGGGGGCGGTAGCCTGTGAAGAAGGGCTTGTGACGGCCGCCTTCCTCTTTCGTCAAAACCAGGACCTCAGCCTTGAAAACGGTGTGAGGGGTGATGGATCCGGGCTTGGCCAGAACCTGGCCGCGCTCGATGTCCGCGCGCTGCACACCGCGGAGGAGCAGACCGACGTTGTCGCCCGCCACTGCCGCGTCAAGAAGCTTGCGGAACATTTCCACACCGGTGACGACGGTCTTCTTGGGAGCGTCCATCAGGCCGACGATTTCAACTTCTTCCTGAATCTTGATTGTGCCGCGCTCCACACGCCCTGTGGCAACCGTGCCGCGGCC
>JANYKF010000385.1 GCA_025361665.1 Clostridiaceae bacterium | reverse complement strand
CGTCAAACCTTCGCTGATGGCCAGGCTGATGGAAGGCGGCAGGACCCGGAGCGTCATGATCTCCCTCATTGCCGTCCTGTTCGGACTTCTGGCCGGCGCGGCCATGATGCTGCTGGTCGGCGCGAACCCCATCACCGGCTATGTCTATCTCTTCAGGGGTGGGCTGATGAACATGGAACGGATCGGCAACACGCTTGCAACAGCGACGCCCATCATCTTCAGCGGGCTTGCCGTGGCCTTCGCGTTCCGGACCGGCATGTTCAACATCGGCGCGGCAGGTCAGATGCTTGCCGGCGGTTTCTGCGCCACGGCGGCCGGAATCCTCCTCCCCCTTCCCAAGCCGCTGCTGCTTCCTGTCGTCTGCATCGCCGCCTTGGTCGGCGGGGCTCTCTGGGCCTTCATCCCGGGCCTGCTGAAAGCGCGTTTCAACGTGCATGAAGTGGTTTCGACCATCATGATGAACTGGATTGCCTATTGGGGCGTGTATTTCGGCGTCAAGCAATGGTTCCTCGGCCCGACGATCGAGACGGAATCACGCAGGATTCCGGATGCCGCCTCCTTGAAAGTGCAGTGGCTCACAGACCTGTTCAATGGCTCCTTCATCAACCTCGGACTATTTGTCGCCATCCTGGTGGTCATCCTGATTGCTTTCATCCTGGACCGGACCGTTCTCGGCTACGAACTGAAGGCAGTCGGTTTCAACCGGCACGCGGCTGAATATGCCGGGATCAATGTCAACCGCGGCATCATCCTGGCCATGCTCATTTCCGGCGGACTTGCCGGGTTGGGCGGAGCCGCCCTCTATGCCGGATATGCCGCCAACATCCAGATTGGCATCCTCCCGAACCAGGGCTTCGACGGCATCGCGGTTTCACTTTTGGGGGCAAATTCTCCTTGGGGCGTGCTCGCATCCGCCATTTTCTTCGGAATCCTGCAATCCGGAAAGGGATTCATGAATGCCATGACAAAGGTGCCGCCGGAACTGGCCGACACGATCATCGCGACCATCATCTATTTCGCGGCGACCAGCGTGCTGATTGAGCGGCTCCTGGCTCCCCGCCACAGAAAAGGAGGGAATTGAGCATGTGGACGACAATTGCGCAAATCATGCCTTATGCCGTTGCCTACACAATCCCCCTGCTCATCGTGGCGCTGGGCGGCCTGTATTCCGAACGTTCCGGCGTGGTCAACATCGGGCTGGAAGGGTTGATGGTCGTCGGATCCTTCTGTTCCGCACTCACCATTTCCCTCCTCTACCCGATATGGCCGCATGCGTCCGTCTGGATGGGGCTGCTCGCCGCCATTGCGGGCGGGGCGCTTTTCTCGATGCTGCACGCGTTTGCCAGCATCACGCTGCAGGCCAACCAGGTCATCAGCGGCACGGCCATCAACATGCTGGCGGGTTCCGTCACCGTCTTCTTCTCCCGCACCCTGACCGGCAGCGGAAACATCCAGATCGTTTCGGGCCTCGGCCGTGACGACATCCCTTTGCTGAAGTCCATTCCGGTTCTGGGCAAGCTATTCTTCACGCAGACATATGCCACAACCTGGCTTGTGCTGGGCATCCTCCTTGCCGCTTCCTATGTCCTATACAAAACACCGTTCGGGCTGAGGCTCCGTGCCTGCGGGGAACACCCCCATGCTGCGGACGCCGCCGGCATCAGCATCTTCCGGATCCGCTACATTGCCGTCGCCGTGTCGGGGGCTTTCTCCGGGCTGGGTGGCGCCATCATCCTGGTCACATACTCCGGCGAATTCTCGGGAACGGTTTCGGGCCTCGGGTTTCTTGCCCTGGCAGCCCTCATCTTCGGACAATGGAAACCTCTCGGCATCCTCGGCGCCACGTTTTTCTTCGGGTTCGCCACCACCGTTTCCAATGTCTCGCAGGCCATTCCGGCACTTTCCATCATTCCCGGCGTCATTCTGAAAACATTCCCCTACGTCGTGACCCTGCTTGCCCTGATTCTCTTCTCGAAGAGTTCGCAGGCGCCCAGGGCCGCAGGTGAGCCGTTCGAACATGGAAAACGCTGAGATGGAAATGGATGATTCGGAACCTCTTGGAAGCACATATTTCATTGATTCTCGTGCAAAAAGTCGATTTTCG
>JANYKF010000363.1 GCA_025361665.1 Clostridiaceae bacterium | reverse complement strand
TATTCATCTTGACATACATTTCAATCCATATTTTGTCTTTCCATTTCAGAGAATGGGAAGACAAGATGAAAGCAGTACGATCGTCCTGCTGATCCCTTGAACTGGAGGCATATATGTTGAAAAAGGTGTTATCCGTTATGCTGATCATGACCATGATGGGATCGATGGTAACCAGTCTCACATTGCCGGTCCGCGCAGCGGAACCTGCAGGGGACATCGGTGACACGAATGCGCTGGACGCACTCGGAATCGACACTTCGGTCATGCCTGAAGGGTATGACGCGAACAGTCTCGAAAATCCTTACGGACGCAGTACCCTCTCTCTCAATCCCGTCTACGAATTGTTTGTAACGGGTATGAAAGCGAAACCGATCCAGATAACCACGGAACTCATCAAGGACGGCGATGACGTAATCGGCTCCAGAATAACTTCTTCACAGCCGTACGATTTGCAGACGACCCTATACGGACACAACAGTCCGTTGGGTGCGTCCATCGGCACCCAGGGTGTCGCAACGGTCAGAACAGTTACCGAGTCAAGCATAGTAACGACAATCACCAGCCCGGCGGGAATTGTCACCAGTTCGGCCATCGAAGGCATTGAACGGGTTCTCTCCTCCACCTCTTCCGCTTCCGGTAATTTCAGTGGTGCAGCGAAAGATGCTGGAAAAACCGGACAGGTTGTCACGGTTGGCACGGACGCACTGGATAAAAACGGCGGACTGTATCTCTATTTCTCAGATCCCGTATCCACAACCTCCGGCAGCATGAAGACACTGCTCGACAAGACCGGCACCATCGGCAACACCGGTTTACAGATGGAGGAGGATTTCATCAATTCCCCCTATCTGATGCAGAACTACCTGAAAGTCACCACGGGCGACTATGACAAGAACGGCATAGATGAAGTGGCCGTCTATATCGCAGAACAAGGCAATTCCCGTGTGGAGGTCTACAAACTTGAAACCACATCCAGCACCGGTGAAGGCTTTTTCCTTGATGAATCAAACTGGAAGAAAGCCTGGACCTATCATTTCACGGAATATCCCTATGTATCCAACATGGTATCCCTGACTTCCGGCGATTTCAATCGTGACGGCACGGACGATCTGGCCATGACCTGGGGCTTCTATTACGGTCCCGACAACAGCAACGCGTGCCAGGCTGTCGTGCTCAGCGGCAGCAACACCGCCATGCTTCAGTCAGCGAAGACCATCGATCTCAACTATGGCACCGCACCCATTGTCCGTGCTTCCTTCGCTTTCGGCGATATCGACGGGGACGATGTGAAGGATCTGGTTCTGGGCGGCCAGCTGGCCACCGATATTGCCCGCAACAATATCAAGTCCCGTTTCGTTGCCGTGTACACCTATGAAGGGACGTCGGACAAATATCTGCAGGTGGCGGCAAAGAATTTTGACCTGTTCGAGAAGAAAAACGGAAACTACGTCAATGCGGTCATGGCAACCGGACGATCCAATGAACAGTTCTACAGCTCTCCCGCCATGACGGCCAACGTTTCGACCATCAACCTGCAGGGCGTTGGACAATCCGCTTTCATCTACCTGGACAGTCTGCTCATAGAAAACGGCGACCAAGGGCTTGTCATCAGCCGGGCGCTGGACAACGACGTGCAGTTCAACCAGATGCTTCAAAATCCAGATGGAACACCTCAGTTTTATTATGTGGAATACGGCGCAGCTGCAGCCGACTTCACCGGCAGTGCGAAGCAGTCCCTGCAGACAATGCAGTACCATCTGCCCATCGACCGGACGACTACCTACCGTTTCTGGGATTGGTGGTATCGCCTCCTTTTCTGGCCGACGACTGTCACCCAGCATTATGATGGCTCGCTGGACATGCTTCGATACACCGCTCTTGAGCCGATACCGGTCCAGCGTTCAAGTGCTGTGGATTTCTCCACCTCATTCTGCACACTGAACTCGGACAATGATACTACCCTGCTGAAATACCTCAACAAGCATTATGTACGTTATACGGACCCGAAGGTTCTAGCTGTGCTGTCTTCCCCTCCATACTTCAAGGATCTGGATCAGGACAGTTTCAGCGGTGCCTACAAGAATTCCGAAACCTCCTATTCCACCTCTACCGGAAGCGGAACCAGTACGACGCAGTCTCACACGCTGAGTGTGGGCGCCTATGTCAGTTTCCAGCATGAATTCACCGTTCCGGTCGTCGGCACGAAAGTAGGCAGCCTCGAGGCGGAAGCCTCCTATACGGCCGGCTTGACTTGGGAAACCGAGCACAGTTCCTCCATGGAGCAGACCATCAGCTATTCCACACTGGTGGGGGAAGATGCTGTGGCCTTCTACTCCATTCCCATGGAAATTTATGAATTCGAATCCCTTGTACCCCGCATCGACGCTGCAGGAAACATCAGCGGATACGACAGCCAGTATATGACCGTGAACCTGCCGCATGTGGCCGCCGTCAAGGTGCTTCCTCTCGATACCTACGAGAAGATTGCGGCAGACTACAAGGATCTCCCTCGGATCGCCGGGGAAATTTTGGACCATGAAGTCGGAAATCCGGCCTCGTATCCATCCACTTCCACCCCCTATCAGGATGCCATCCAATACAACGGCGACTGGTCCGGCGTGAATTTCGGCAACGGGTCCATTTCACAGGAAATCGCCATGTCCGATGAGACCGGAAAAAGCTTCACCCATACCCACGCCATCGACATCAAGGTGGGCGGCGGGCCTGGCGACTGGGTGTTCGGTGTCACCGCCGGTTATGAATTTGGTGCGGGAAAAACAAAACTCACCACATCCGGCAGCAGTTTTACTGGAACCGTCTATAATATGCCCGCCGAGGCGGAGCCGTATAGTTACGGATATGCCTGGAAAGTCTTCTCCTACCTGGGCGAGAGCAGGGGGAACACCTTCCCTGTCGTCGATTACCTCGTGACGGATGTGACGAGTCCGCCCAAACTGCCGACTGATTTCCAGCAAAACTCGACCGGCACAACTGCCTCGCAGATCGAACTTGACTGGTCTTACAGCGGTCAGCTCCCTGTCGCAGGATTTCAGCTTTATCGCTATTATGAATTCCCGGATGGCAGCGGCAGCTATGAACTTTCCTTCATCCCGGCCTCCAAGGTCAGCTCCGTGGATACGGACGGCACACGCCATTACAACTATCTGGATGTCGGACTGGACGAATACACCGATTACCAGTATCAGATCCAAGCGCTCGGGGTAAAAGTTCCCAATGCGAGCATCCTCAGTGAGGTGCTCACCGCCAGAACCAAGACCGGTACAGGTTATCCTGTCATCCATCTTGAAGGCCCGACCGATGGAGTCCTGGCTGTTTATCCCGATACGGACAGCACGGCTCACGTAGTGATCGACAATCTCTCCGAATATACCCAGACACCCCGATACCAGTGGCAGAAACTTACGGCAGATGGCTGGATAGATGTAAGTGGCGCCATCGGAACGAGCAGGATCTTCCGGGCAGCAGGTCTCGCTGACGAAGGCGAGTACCGTTGCCGTGTCAACGCCATCCACGAGTCGAAATACATCACCTCCTACTCGGAAACATTCTTCCTGGATTATGAGCAGCGCACCCCGATGATCGTGCCTGGCAGTTTCCTTGTGACGGATGCCCCGGATGGCAATGGCGGAACCATTTCATCCCTGCCGGCGATTTCCATCTCCCTCAAGTCCGCCCATGCCAATCATTATTATGTTCCGACCGGAACCCTGACGTTCCTCGTCACCGGTGCGGATTATTCCTGTTCATTCCCAGTTGCACTGCAGGCCGCCTCCGGATCAGATTCGGATTCCGGTATTGCAACCGCTTCCTTCATCCCGGACAAACCGCTCCC
>JANYKF010000408.1 GCA_025361665.1 Clostridiaceae bacterium | reverse complement strand
TTCGCCTATGAAGATGGAACTCCGTATCTTCCTTTCGGTACTACTTGTTATGCCTGGACCCACCAGGGAGACGTGTTGGAGGAGCAAACCCTGAAAACGCTGGCGGCCTCGCCGTTCAACAAGATCAGGATGTGCGTGTTTCCGAAATGGTACGACTTCAATCACGTCGAACCTCAGTTTTTCCCGTTCATGGGTACCGCCGCATCCGGATTTGATTTTACGCGATTCAATCCAGACTATTTTCAACACCTGGAACAGCGCATCATGGATTTGATGAAACTGGGCATCGAAGCGGATCTGATTCTTTTCCACCCCTATGACCATTGGGGTTTTGCTGAAATGGACGCTGAAACGGATGACCGCTATTTGCGCCATGTCACTGCGCGGCTGTCAGCTTTCCGGAATGTCTGGTGGTCGTTCGCCAATGAGTACGATCTGATGCAAAACAAGACAGTGGCCGATTGGGAGCGTTTTGCCGGCATTGTCACGGAACACGATCCGATTCGCCATCTGCGCTCCATCCATAACTGCGTTTCTTTTTATGATCACAACCGCCCTTGGATTACCCATTGCAGCATGCAGCGATCGGATGTCTACAAGACGGCCGAGAATGTGACCGAATGGCGGGAACGCTGGCGCAAGCCCATCGTCATCGACGAATGTGCCTATGAGGGAAACATCAACCACGGGTGGGGCAACATTCCCGGATTCGAGATGACTCGCCGCTTCTGGGAAGGTTTTGTTCGTGGAGGCTATGTCGGACACGGTGAAACCTTTGTATCTGAAGATGAAGTGCTTTGGTGGTCCAAAGGCGGAATCCTGAAAGGAACAAGTCCGGATCGCATTGCCTTTTTGCGGAAAATCGCGGAAGAGGGACCCGGTATCGGCATTTCACCAATCCCGAACCGGTCCGGCATGGATTGGGATGTGCCGGTTGGCGGACTGGAAGGTCAATACCATCTATCCTATTTCGGTTTTTACCAACCATCTTTCCGTATATTTTCCCAGAATCCGGAATGGACATTCAAGGTGGATGTGATCGATACCTGGAACATGACCATCGATGTGCTGCCCGGCTCCTTTTCGGGCACTTTCCGCATTGACCTGCCGGGCCGCCAGTACATGGCTGTCCGGATGCGCAGGGTCTGACATGGCTCAGGGAATGGATCAGAGGCCTTGGGGCTCCCTGGTGGGACAGCAAAGCGAAAGCCTCCATCGCCCCGGGGCTGGCCAGCCGGGGATAGAAACTGTTGCCGGCTTCCGCCCAGCCACCGTCGTCCGCCATGCCAGGGAACATGTTTTGAAAAATGGCCATGCCGGAAATCGTCGAATCATGTTATGATTCTTTATGTGCAAGCTGATGGGCATGCAAATGCGACGATCCCGCCTGCGCATACTTGTGTGTTCTGCCCCGAGGCGGAAAGCGTATGCAAAGTGGAGGTGCCACATGAAAATCATTCAAGCAAAGGACTATGCGGGAATGAGCCGCAAGGCGGCAAACATCGTATCGGCCCAGATTATCTTGTTCCCAAACAGTGTAATTGGCTTGGCGACTGGATCTACACCGTTGGGAGTCTACCACCAGCTTGTTGAATGGTATCGCAAGGATGACCTTGACTTCTCAAAAATCCGCACTGTCAATCTGGATGAATACTCTGGGCTATCTCCGGAACATGAACAGAGTTACCGGTATTATATGAATCAAAATCTGTTCAGGGATGTCAATATACCAATGGAAAGCACTCATTTGCCGAACGGCATGGCTCAGGATTACGAGGCTGAATGCAAACGTTATGACCAGCTCATCACCGATCTGGGCGGCATCGACCTGCAACTGCTTGGGATTGGGCACAACGGGCATATCGGGTTCAACGAACCGGATCAGGCTTTCGACAAGACAACCCATCGAGTCATCCTCAATCAGCGAACCATCGAAGCCAATACACGGTTTTTCCGGAACAAGGAAGAAGTTCCGAAATATGCGCTGACCATGGGCATCAAGGCCATCATGCAGGCCAGGAAAATATTGCTGGTGGTCAGTGGCGCCGACAAGGCGGAAATCCTCCGCCGTGCCATGATGGGTCCGATCACGCCGTCCGTACCGGCCTCCATCATCCAATTGCATCCGGACGTCACCATTGTCGCGGACGAGGCGGCACTCGGGCGAATCAGCCTTAGTTGAACACTTCTCCTAAAACCCTGAGACAGGTTTGAAAACCGACTCGACATATGAGTGTGACAGGGAGGTTATCAGCATGAAATGGGGAATCATGGGACCCGGGGGCATCGTCCGGAGAGTGTCGAAAAGTTTCGCAGTTGCGGAAGGGCCGGAAATGTTTGCCATCGCGTCCCGGTCGGAAGATCGGGCAAAAGCGGCAGCGGAGGCGTACAACACGAAACGGTGGTATGGAAGTTATGAGGAACTGGTGAAAGATCCTGACGTGGAAGTGGTATATGTTTCCACTCCGGCAAGCTTTCACTGTGAGCATGCATGCCTTGCACTGGAGCACGGCAAGCCGGTGATGTGCGAGAAGCCCTTTGCCGTGACCGAAGCGGAAGCAAAACGAATGGCGGACTGTGCCCGTGCGAACGGCGTTTTTCTGATGGAAGCCATGTGGACACGGTTCATTCCCTCCATTCTCAAGGCAAGGCAATGGGTGGAGGAAGGACGCATCGGCAAAATCGTCATGATACAGGCTGACATGGGGTTCTACGGATCAAAGGAACCCCCCGGGGCTCCGGTTCTGCCTGTGGCATCCATCGGCGGGATGCTAGATATCGGCGTGTATACGACGTCATTGGCTGCTTACATGCTTCGCAAAATGCCTTTGGAAGTGAAGGCTTTCGGCACGTTCAACCCATTCGGGGTAGATAGCCAGGCAGCAGCCATCATGCGTTATGATGAAGGGGAGTTGGTTTCGATGTATGCTTCGGGGAGCACGGAATCGGCCAACGAGGCGTGGATTTATGGCATCGATGGCAAGATTCACATTCCCAAATGGTTCTGGTGCGCGCAAAGCGCCGAATTGTTTCCGCGTGGCGGAAATCCGGAAGTGTTCGAACATAAGACCGCAGCAGAGGGATTTGAATATGAACTGCTGGAAGTGGAACGCTGCATCCGGGAAGGTCTGAAGGAAAGCCCGACAATGCCGCTGGATGAATCCATCGCCATCATCGGGACCATCAACCAAATCCGAAGTGATTGGCACTGAGGGGGCGGGTCATGAAGTATAATGTGGGAAACCAGTTGGGCATGGGCGTTGTGGGCGCGGGGGCCATTGGCATCAACGCGGCATTGAAACATCTTTCGCAAGCGGATGTTCAGGATAAGGTCCACCTTGCGGCAGTCTGCGACCTGGTGCAGGGCCGCGCCGATGCCGCGGCAGCCGCATATGGCGTTGACAAGGGATATACTGGCTATGAAGCGTTGCTGGCGGATAAAAATGTAGATGCCGTCACCATCTGCACACCCATCGGCATGCATTTCGAACAGGGCATGATGGCATTGGATGCCGGAAAGCACATCCATTTCAACAAGACGATGACGACGACCAAGGCGGAAGCCGATATCCTGATCGCCAAAGCGGAATCGAAGGGGCTGAAAATCGTCGCAAGTCCCGGTCAAATGTACTGGGCAGTCAATCAGCGGATCCGCAAACTGCTTCTGGAGGGCCGGCTGGGGCGCCCTGTCTGGTCGATCTGCGGCACGGGCAGTGTCGGCAGTTATCATATCAACGAGCCGTATCGCCATGGAAATGACATTCTCACCAACACCAATCCGGCCTGGTATTTCAAAAAACCAGGCGGCGGACCGCAATACGATGTCACGGTCTACTGCCTTCACGCGATGACCGGGATTTTAGGCCCTGTGAGAAAAGTCAGCGCCATGAGCGGCAGGGTGGTTCCTTCCTTTGATTTCCGTGGTGAACAGATAGCCAATGAGATGGATGACAGCACCACCTTGATGCTGGAATTCGACGAAAACCTCTTCGGCGTGGTTTATGCCGCGCCTGTTGGCGCCGTTGCAGATGGTTTCTCCCCTTATGTCTACGGCCTGTCGGGAAAAGTCGAGGGATTGGTGTTCAACGGTGAAAAGCTGGGCAGACCCGGCGATCACATGCCCCATCATTTCGGAGAACATGGCAAGATGGGTGAAAACCACGTATATGAGGATATCATGCAGCTGGTGGACTGGATTGCCGAGGATGGGAAAAAGCCTTACTGCAACGTGGAACATGCGCGGCATGTCATCGACATCATCGAATCCGGGTATCGTGCGGCGGAAACCGGACAGACCCAATCCATTGCAACCGGTTTTGACTTACTGGGCCTTGAGGAGATCAACGGGATGCTGGAGCAGTACGGCGGCTGAGCACAAGAAATAATTGTCACAAAAACCGCTTCGGATGTGTTGTATCATTATTGGGACCATCAGACTTCACACGCTTCGCGGCGAATCACCAGGAAGACCTGTGAATGCGCTAGCATGCCTACGGTTATTTATTTCAACCGGCGCATTTACAGGACAGAAGCGGGAGGGATATTGTGTCTGAAAAAGGTCCGGCGCAGAATAGAATGACAATTGGAAACAATCCTGTCTTTCGGGATTATTATGAAACCCACTACAGAAGAATCCGCGGGCATATCGCCTATCTGACAGGGAGTCGGGAAGCTGCCGAAGACCTGGTTCAGGAAGCGTTTATCCGCCTGTTTCATTCCCCTCCGGATCATGATCGCGTTTTGCCATGGCTGCTCCGGGTGGCCACGAATCTTTCCCTGAACCACCTTCGGGAGGAAAGAACCCGTCGGGGCAGGGATCGGGTCATGATGGAGGATGAATCGGACAATGTCATCACCGTTGAGGAATCCGTCATTCGAAACCAGGAAATCCGGCAGACCAGAAAAGCCCTGAACCGCCTGTCTGAAAGGGATCGTGTGTGTTTGCTCCTCAAATTCTCCGGCTATAAATATGGTGAAATCGCGGAAATGACCGGGGTTGAGAAAACCTCCATGGGCACAACGCTGGCAAGGGCCCAGGCCAAATTCAGGAAGACTTACAACCGGGAAGTGCGTGAATGATGAAATTTTACTACCGGGAAGTGCATGAATGATGAGATTTTACAACCGGGAGGTGCGTGAATGATGAAATGCCCAAGTATCGGCATGCTACAGTCCTTGCTGGATGGCGAGCTGGATATCGGTCTGAAAAAGCAAATGGAGCAGCACCTGTTACAGTGCGCGGTCTGTAAAAACACCTTTGACAATCTAAAGGAAAACGATGACCTGGTCTATTCCCGGGTACATGCCTATCGACAACATATGGCCAGCGAAAATGGGGATCCCTCTGCCAGAAGAAACTGCGGGAAGGCAGGGAGCATCGGCTCCTTTCCCCAAAACGGGAAGATTGTGCATCCTGGAAACAGGAACATCAGGAAAGGATGGAGTGTCATGTTGAATTGGATGAAGAAAAATCACAAAGGGGTGACCGCTGCTTGCCTTACCCTTGTCCTGCTGCTCTGTGTCACGGTGCAGCCCATTCGGGCAGCCATTTCCAATGCCCTTACCATATTCCGTGTGGAAAAAATAAAGGGGATTGCCCTTTCCATGGATGATATTCAGCAAATTCAAGACCAGATCAATCAAAAGAATCCGAATATCAATATTGATCAATTGGGCAGCATGAAAATGACCGGAGGCGAAAGCACGCAGAATTCCCTTGCGGAGGCAGCCGCCCCAATCGACTTCAAGCTGATGATTCCCAAAAGCCTGCTCGGAACAGAACCGACTGTATCCCAAGTCGCTCCGTCAAGGGTGGAATTCACACTGAAAGTGGATGCCGTCAATGAACTGATGAAATCTTACGGCGCCACAAAACTGCTGCCTGTTTCCATAGACGGGAAAACGGTGGCGGTTGACATGGCCCGTCAGGTCAACATGGTCTGGCAGACAGACAAGGGAACCGTTTACCTGACTGAAACGGCCAAGCCTTCCCTGGAGGTTCCGGCGGATGTGGATGTGAACCAGATTCATGATGCCCTGTTGGAACTCCCCATCCTTCCCGAGAATCTGAAAAACCAGCTCAAGGGAATCACCGACTGGAAAAACACACTCTATATTCCCGTTGTGGGCGAAATATCGGAAGAAGTCATGATTAACGGCCAGACAGCCTGGATTTACAGCAATCGAACGGCAGACGGGAAAGATCCCGATTCGAGCCTTCAATCCAGCCTGGTCATGATTATGGACAATACCATTTGCGCGCTTGGCGGCAATATGGACAAGGCGGAACTGATAGCAATGGCCAAGTCCCTGGTTCCCGTCCAATAAAGCGATCTGCGGGGAATGCCGGATGAGGTTGCCATGGTCATACAAGTGAAGAACCTTACGAAAATGTACGGAAAAAAACTCGGGTGCCGTGATATCAGTTTCGAAGTGGAAAAGGGCGAAGTGTTCGGCCTTCTGGGACCCAACGGGGCGGGCAAGAGCACCCTCGTCAAGATGCTTGTGGGGCTTGTGTTTCCGACCTCGGGGGAAGCAGGCGTGCTGGGAAAGCCGCTGGGGGATGTGGCAACAAGGAGACGTCTCGGGTATCTGCCGGAGAATTTCAAGTACCAGGAATGGATGACCGGCTGGGATCTCCTGTCCTTCCACTGTTCCCTGGGGAAGATGGATCCCGGAAAAGCAGCGGTCAGGATGCGGGAAGTATTGGAGATCGTCAAACTGACCGGCCAGGAAAAATACAAGGTGGGGACCTACAGCAAAGGAATGCAGCAGCGCATTGGGCTGGCCTGTGCCTTGCTGGCCGATCCGGAGGTGCTTTTTCTGGATGAACCCACTTCCGCCATGGACCCAATCGGCCGCCGCGATGTGCGGGAGATCATCACCGATTTGAAGGACAGGGGCAAAACCGTCATGCTCAACAGCCACCTCCTGAGTGAAGTCGAAATGGTCTGCACAAATGTGGCTTTCATCCGGGAAGGGTCCATCCTTCGCTATGCCTCCATGGAAGAATTCCAGCAGTCCGCCACAACGGTGACCCTTCATGTGAAGGGGTTGACAGAAGCGCTGATGGTCTATATGAAGCACTTGGATCCCAAACTGGAACAAACCGGCGAAAAAATCAGCCTGGTTCTTCCCGGTACGGAAAACATACCGGAGTTGGCGGCAGCCATCACGGCAAGCGGTGCCCGTCTCTATGAGCTGTCGCCCAGGAGGGAGAGTCTGAAAAGCAGGTATCCGCCGAGAATGGCGGTCAGGGTAAGGGTGTTCTGCATGGGAAACCCGATGACC
>JANYKF010000356.1 GCA_025361665.1 Clostridiaceae bacterium | reverse complement strand
AGGAGCGTCCGTACCAAGGTTTGCACCCGTAAGCCGGAACCGGTGGAACCCTGGTTCAGATACAATTTCATTTCCGGTGCCAAATCTGCCGACACGAGCGAGCCGTCAAGGGAGATTGCCCGGATATCCAATCCCGCCTTCTCTTTCAATTTGTTTTTCAATGGGGCATACCCGGCGGTGACTTCCGCCTGAGTCAGGAACAATGGCGTGTATGTAAGCCTGACAGTGTTGTTGTCATCGTCGGCCAGACAAATTGCGAGTGCGATCTCGGGCATCGCGTCTCCGATGAGCCACTTCCCATCTGCCTGTCTGGTCAAATGGAACAGAACGGATGCCCGTTTTGACGCATCAAACTCGGACACATCCGATAGCCTGACTGTTGCCTGACCGGCAGAATCCGCCAGCAGTATGCTTTCAGCCGAGGGAAGGCCCTGATAGTCCGCAAGGGTGCCGTCCGTAAAAGCAATGCCGTCATAGTTTCCGTTCCACGATGTATATGTTGTAAATACGTCAGGTTGTTTATACGTCTTATCCAACATCAGATTTGACAAATCCGGCTCAATGTCGTTGTACCGGTTGTAAAGCCATGCCCGGCAAGTGTCGACCGGATCCTTCAAGTCGAAAATCTCCGTGCCGATGCTCCGCAGATGAACAAGGGTGAATCCTGCGGAAGACTCCTCATATCGGTGGATGCGGATGACATGGCCCGCTTCCTGAATGCGTTCAAACCGGCCATCCCCGTCTTCGTCACGCAACATAATGCGGCCGGTATCGATGGCAAACGGCTCGAAATGGACCGGATACAGGGTCTCATCAGTGCTGATGCGATAGATTGCCCATTGATCGTCACCGATTTGCGCATCCGAGAAACCGATGGCGATGTCCTTGAGGGGATACTCCGAAAATCGCGCCAACAGAAGTGAAGAGACCACCGGGCCGGAGAACATGTCAGTTTTGCCGTCCATGTCCGCAATCTGCCGGCGGATCACCCCGGTTGCCGTGCCGGAATTGCCGACTCTCAGCCATAATGCGCCGTCATGGAGGCGGATGACATGAACGCTTTCAAGGAAGCCGTCTCCATCCAGATCCGCTTCATCGGAGGCGACGATCGTTTCACCGGCCTTCAAATCATCCGGTGGAGCAATAGCGATCAGAAGGTTTTCGTGAACCGGATTTGACGTTTCCACCCCAGCCATTTCCAAAGGGGGCTGGGAGGATGTGGAAGGAGATGGTGCTTCTGCCGCTTGACCAGACGAGGCTTCTGTCGTTTGAGCAGGCGGAACCTGGGAGAAGAGAGGGGAAGAAGACGGTCCCTGCTGCGGGAAGGAGCATCCGCAAAGGGCAAGGGAGAAAACCAGGAACGGGAACAGAAAGAGGACAAATGCATGAGGGGTACGAAATGTCATGAAAGGCACCTCCCGATGGTTCGGCCGATGGTTCAGCTGATGATCCGACTGATGAACCGACTGATGATCCGACTGATGAACCGGCACGAGGCTGGTCCGGTCGGGGTGATTTCCACGATGACTTCCTTGGACATCATTATATACCTTATGATAAGATGAACCAATCAGGAATCAATCAGGAACCAATCAGGAACCAATCAGGAATCAATCAGGAATCAACCCACTGGAGGTTCAGCATGCTTGGACGAAAATCCACAACCAACCTGCTCTGGTTCGTATTCGTACTCATTGCTCTTTTCCTCGCGTTCACAAGGCTGGGTCCGTTTGGGGGCATCCTGGTGATGCTGTTCATCATCGGCTTCATCCTTTACCGGCGTCGGGGCTCGCTGTATCACAATGCCGCCCGCAGGCGCTTCACGGAAGGGGATACGGAATCGGCGCTCGCCCTGATGAAAAAAGCGGTGCTGGCGGATCCGGGAGACTCGGCGGTACATGCCTCATGCGGATTCATGCTGCTGAAAATCGGACGGATGACGGAAGCGGAACGGATGCTCACCATCGCGGGTAATGTAGCGAAAACGCCCGAGGAGAAATTCAATGTGAAATCCACCATGTCGCTTTTCCTCTGGAAAAAAGGCAGGTTGGAGGAAGCCATTGCCATGCTGGGCGAGGTGATGGAGAAATTCACGAACACCACCACCTATGCCACCATGGGATTTTTCCGGATAGAGCGCGGCGATGTGAAGGATGCCCTTGCATTCAACCGTGAGGCTTATGCGTACAACGACAAGAATCCGATTATCCTGGATAATTATGCCACCGCACTGATGATGGCCGGAGAACAGGAGGAGGCCCGGAAGATTTTCGAAGATTTGATGAAGCTGAGCCCTGCTTTCCCGGATGCCTATTACAATTACGGGCGCTTTCTCGAGACGGCTGGAGAGGATGAAAAGGCGGCTGACATGTACCAGACGGCCATCAGCAAGAAATTCTGGCACACGAGTACCGTCACGCGGGAAGAAGTGGAGTTCCGCCTGGGCGAACTGGAAGCGAAAAATGGATAAGGGATATGGCCGTTTCGGGATATCTCCTGATCTGGTTGAGCGAGCTTCCCGCATCGAGGAAGCGGTATCGG
>JANYKF010000346.1 GCA_025361665.1 Clostridiaceae bacterium | reverse complement strand
GGGACGTGAAAAGATTTAGCTTCCGGCTCCGGTATATGTACAGGTTTTGCGTCCGTCTCCGGGGCGTGAAAAGATTCAGCTTCCGGCTCCTTCTTTTGCGGCGGGCTGTTTGGCCAGCCAGGTCAGCAGGAACCCGACGGCCAGCAGCACGAGGACCAGAACGAAAGGCAGCCGGCGGTTCAGGGACGAAAGCAGGCCGGCAATCCATCCGAACGGAGAGCTCAAGGCAATGACCATGACATAGATCAGGGAGATGATGCGGGACCGTTCCTGCGGATTCACCATCAGGATCTGCATGGAATCCAGCAAAGGGCTGATCAGGGATACGGCGAACGCTTCGATCACGACGCTGACGGCCAGCAGGAATAGTCCTTTCGCGGGAACCGCCAGAAGGAGGATCTGGCTGGCGGCAAACAACGTGAATCCGAAGAACATCGGCTGACGGAACCGATCCGTGTGCACCTTCGGGATGATGGTGAAGAAGCTGACCAGCATGGCGACGGATTTGATGAAGGGGAAAACGGCTATGTAGCCCTTCTCTATCCCGATTGACTCGGCGGCGTACAGCGTCCAGAAGGTTCCGTTCACCACGCCCACGATGTTCATGACGAGCATCAGGCCCAGCGTGGTGAGGGTGGCCGGGCTTTTGAGTATGTGGCCAATCACTTCGCCGTATTGCCCCAGGCTGCGAAGGATGGGCAGATGCTTCGTTTCCTGCATGCGGACGCGCCCGACTGAAGTTTCCGATGTCAGAAAATAGCCTGCCGTCACCTTCACGACCATTACGAACGACATCAGCAGGTAAAGGTTCCGCATGGTGGGCACCAGCCCGTACCTTTCCACGAGGAATCCCGAAAGCGGAGAGAAGAAAGCCGCTCCCAGCGCGAAGATGTAAATCAGCGTGAATATGCCGACAACCTGTTCCTTTCTGGCGTCTTCAGCCAGCAGGCCGACCCAGGAATTCATGGCGATGCGGAGTACCGCATTGAATGCGGCCGCGATGAGGAAATGGACGAAGTTTTGTGAAAAAGCCAGAATGAGGCTGGGAACCGCCCAGGCCATCATATCGAAAATCAGGGTGGTCATACGGCGACCCAGTTTGTCCGTCACAACGCCGCCCAACAAGGAAAACAGGATTTGGAAGACCATTCCAACGGTGGCGATCAGGCCAATCTGGGTATCCTTCACTCCAAGGGAGAACATGTAAAGCGTTGCATATGGGGCGAAAAGATTGTATGGGATGCCCCAGAGCGGTTCGAGATAGACAAGGGCCCTTTGATTGCCTTTCAGGTTGCGGGCCAGTTTCCACAGGGGATGGGAAATCTGCATATGTTTCCTCCAGGCTGGGGGGACTCGTCCTGCCGAAACCTGTCAAGCAGGACACAATAATCATAAGGGAACGTCCTGCCAGAACCCTTCATGCAAGACTCTTTGCTGCTTGAATCCAATCCGCAGCAGCTGTTTTCGGACTTCCGCGAAGCCAAAATCGACAGCATCCGGATCGTGCGCATCCGAGTTGAGCACGATGGGAATGCCGGACTCATGAATGGCTTCGAGAATCCAGGCGGACGGGTAGGGTTCTTTCAGATGTTCGCGGGACATGCCGCCCGTATTGACCTCCATGATGACATCCGTCAGCAGGGCGACTTCCAGGGTCTTGCCAATCTCTTCGCGGTACCATTCGTCTTCTTCGTCAAAATATCGGTTTCCGCCATTGTTTTTGCGAAACACGTCCATATGCGCGAGCATCGTCGGGGGCATCGTGACAAGCATTTCACGCAGCGCACCGTAATATGCTTCTCCGAATGCCTGTATCTTGCCATCAAAGCCATTCTCCAGAGTTTTCTTGAATTCCTTCGCATCGCCGTCCACAGGCATGGCGACACCGGTCTTCGAATGGGGCAGGAAATGAACGGCGCCTACCGTATAGGAGAGATCCGGGATACCCCGCCAGTCGGTGCATCCCGGGAAGAAGTCGGTTTCCAGACCCGTGTAAAGTTCGATGCGCCCCCGGTACTGTTCTTTCAAATGTC
>JANYKF010000404.1 GCA_025361665.1 Clostridiaceae bacterium | reverse complement strand
CCCGCGCCACCGTACGTACCGTTCGGTATACGGCGGTTCCTAGACTTTACCCACTGCTTTGCTGTAACAGTCAGTGAGCGTCAGATATCCGGCGCTCTTGAGTCTTTCATTTGAAAATGCAACTGCGGCTCCGCCGTATTTGCATACCAATGAAAATGGCCTGACAGACTCATTTCATCGCACTGATGGACAGAAATGCGGGTGCGATGCTGACCATGATGACGGCGATGAACATGACCGCCAGCGGAAAGACAAGTTTGGAGGATGCCTCCTCGCCCTGCCGGCGTGCACTGTTTTTCCGGATGTCCCAGCTTTCGGAGGACATGCGCCGCAGCTCGAACAGCAGCTGGCTACCCCCAAGACGGACGTGCTGGAGCAGGATGCCCGTGAAATTGGCGATTTCCCGAATGCGGCAGCGTTCAGCCAGATCGCTGTACGCCTGTTGTTCGGTCATGCCGCCTTCGATGTCATCGAGCACGACGGCCAGTTCGCGGTTCAGGGCGTTCCCGGGGCCCGGTTCGCGGACGATGCGGACAATGGCCTGCCGGACATGCAGACCGGCGCCCACAAGCAGCGCCAGTTTGCTGACAAAGCCGGGAAATGCACGTTCCAGCTCGCGGGTGCGTTCCCGGTACCTGGAGTCCAGCTGCCGGTCCGACAGCAGGTACAGCAGGATACCGCCCGCAGGGATCGTCAGGATCCATATCGGTTTCACGTCGCCGGCCATTCCGAGGAAAGCCGTCATCAGCATGCCCAGCCAAAAGCCAAGACATTTCGCGGCCAGATGGACCTGCAGGTGAAAGGCGGCTTCCCGCGTTCCGTGAATCAGGACAATCCTCGGCATCAGTCGTTCCGCCTCCCATGCCCGCAGCCGCTCCGGCAAAAAGCTTTCCATGACCAGGGCGGCCGGGAGCAGAGCAAGAGGGGAAAACTCGTCGGGCAGCAGCCCGGCGGGCCGGAGCCGTGCCTGTTTCCCCGCCATCATGTGCATTAGGGGAACGATGACGGCAACGATGAGAAGAACCGCAAGCCACATGGATACTCCCCCGTCAACTTTCATATCCGCACCTTCATGATGCGTTCCCCTATCACAAAACCAACCGCCACCAGCATAAGCGCCACAGTCATGATCACCCGGCCCGTTGTTGTGCTGTACATGGGTTCCATGAAATCCCCGCTTCCCAGCCGGATCAGCAGGACCAGAAAAACGGGGGAAACACACAAGATGCGCTGTTCCAAACGTTTCGCGGCCCAGGCGGTTTCCATTTCCCTGCTGATCTCCATTTTTTCCCTGAGGATGCGGACCGAATGCTGCATCACTTCCACCAGGTTTCCGCCGGAACGCCTGCAAACGGCCACCACATCCGAAAAACTGCGTACGTCCTCCATGCCCGTTTTATCCGCCAGTTCCGCCAGAACGCGCTCCACGGGCTCGCGGAGCCTCAGGCGGCTGTTCATGGCATCAAGCTCCGCCAGCAGTTCCGTATCCTCGCGGCCATACTGGGAAACCAGCGCGGCTGCGGCATCCGACAGGGATGTTTCGAGCGATTTCCCAGCGGACAGGGACACCGAAAGATAGTACAGCATGTCCTTGAACTGCAGGATGAACCGTTCACGCCTTCTTTGGACGCGTTGCCGTCTTCTCAGCGGAATGGCCAGCAAGCCAAGAGGCGCGGCCGCCAGGACGAATCGGTAATCCGAATAGAACACTAAGGCCACAGTGGCTGCAAATGCCATGCCGACCGCGGCAGACAGGAGAAGCTCCCCCCAGCCCATCGGATGACGCCAAAAACACGGCTCCGCTTTCGATTTCCGGGATAACAGACTCGGATTCATGAACGTTACGCCTTTCCCCGTGAACCGGTTTCCCAGCCGGTGAAGCCGCGCAGCCGCATCTTTGCCGTCCGCTGCAAGGGAATTCCGGTCGCCTGCAGACAGCCTGCCACCTTTCCATTCCCGTCCAGGGCGGCATCGGGATCCTCGCGAAAGGTGAACAGAGGCTGCAGCCGGATACCGTCCGCATCATACCCCGTGACCTCGGCAATCTGCACCACGCGCCGCGAATGATCCCGAAGGCGCTGCAGGAACACCACCACTTCCAGCGCGGATGCAATCTGCTTGCGGATGGCGGCCAACGGCAAATCCGCCGCCATGAGCACCATCGTTTCAAGGCGCGTCATCATGTCATCCGGAGAATTCGCATGGCCGGTCGACATGGAACCGTCGTGACCCGTATTCATCGCCTGCAGCATGTCGAATGCTTCCTCGCCCCTGACTTCGCCGACGATGATCCGGTCCGGCCTCATCCGCAGCGATGTGCGGATCAGGCTCTTCATGGAAACGCCACCGCGCCCTTCCGTATTGGCATTCCGGGTCTCCAGCCGCGCGAGGTTCCCGATGCCGGAAAGCTGCAGTTCAGCAGAATCTTCAAGGGTGACAATGCGTTCATCGGAAGGAATGTAGGCCGAGAGAACATTCAGGAATGTGGTCTTCCCCGAAC
>JANYKF010000335.1 GCA_025361665.1 Clostridiaceae bacterium | reverse complement strand
TACTCGCTCATCCTCGGCGCGGGCTCGGCCGTGGATTACTTCAAGTCCGTCGGCCGGGAAATGGACGGACTGCTCCTGTTCCGCGGGATCGCCCTCGTGTTGTGTGTCGTGGATATCTTCCTGCTTTTCCGCATCAAGGAGTATCCGAACGTCAGTTCCGGAGGGAAAATCAGTCTGGCAAACCTGCTGATACGCCCTTTCCATGAAAAGAAATATTTGATCTCCGTGGCTACCGTTTGCCTTTGGTCCTTTGCCGCCAACATGCCGGGACCTTATTTCAACGTATACATGCTCAAGGACATGGGCGTGAGCTATTCGTTTTTGAACATCGTCAACCTGTGCAACATCCCGATCCTGATTTTTATTGCCCCGCTGTGGCGGAAAAGGGTCCATCGGATGTCCTGGTTCGGAACCTTGACTTTTGCGGTCAGCCTGTACCTGCTGTACTACATCTGTCTTGCCTTCGTCACGAAGCAGACCCTGTACCTTTACCCGATAGCCGTGATCTATGCGCTCCTGATGGCGCCGGGCATCAACCTGGTGTTCGCGAACATGACCTACATCAACCTGCCGGAGAAGGACCAGACCAGTTATACAAGCTTTTACGCCACCATGAACAATCTCGCGGCACTGCTTGGGACACTGGCCGGCCGACAGTTCATCCTGTGGACGGGCAATTTCCGGTTCACACTCTTGGGAATCGAAATGGGCAACAAGCAGTATATCCTGCTTGTGACAGCGGTGCTGATGATTGGCGCGGTCATCACGATCAAGGCGCTGCACCGGAAAGCGCTGAGGATGGAAGCCGCGGAAGCAGCGGAAAAGGCGCTGGAGGCGGCAAGGATATGATGGGAAACCACGAAACGGTGAAGAAGTTAAGCATATGATAGACAACCATGAAACGGTGAAGGAGATAAGGGCATGATAGACAACCATGAACTGGAAATCAAGGCGATGGAATGCTTCAGCAGCGGCAACACGAAGGAAGCGCATCAGCTGCAGGATGCATTTCTTGAGGAAGTCAGGAACTCCGGGGAAGACCCCTGCAGCTGTAAAAGCGCGTGCAAATATCACGGAAACTGTGTGGAATGCGTCATCATCCACCGGGGCCATGGAAAACACCTGCCGAACTGCTTCCGCGATATGGTCAACATACGGATTCAGGCGCTGTCTGAATTATCGGAACACACACATATGACGGGTAAATAGGCTATATTGAGTATTGCATCCGTTTAGAAGTGTGAAAGACTCCCGTCCATCGGGGGAACTGCCCATCCGACTGGAAAAGGTATAGATAAGAATGCCTTTGCCGTGATAAAATAAACAGTATGGCAACCTTGCAGGATACTGGACGGAACGGTGCTGATTCAGCAAACGTTTCCGGGAGAAAAAAGAGCAGGATGGGATTCAGGAGATTGCTCACTGTATCTTCAGTCCTGCTGATATTTTCAGTTTACATTTTCAGTCAAATCAACGTTTCTGCACTTCTGTTGAAACTGGCCGGCATTCAAGATGACTCGCCCGGCCTTTCCTACATGCCGCCGCAACCCGGCAAGTACCCGGATGGAACCGGCGGCACGGGAAGCGACGGCAGTCAGAAGGATGAGCCTCCCCTTCTGCAGCTGGCTCCTTCCTTGGCCCCCGACGGCTACCTCATGCAGGCGCTGGCGCCGGATTACGCGCCCGCGGCCGGGGTGACGGAGAAAGTGCTGGTCATCCCCATCCAGTTTTCGGACAAGTCATTTGCCGAAGGGCACAACCAGACATATTTTGCAGGCATCCTCAATGGAATGAAGGACTATTACGAGAAGAATTCAGGATATGTGGCCGGGTCGCATGGATTTCCGTGGACGCGACCGTATCCTCGATCGTGACCAGCGACTACACGATGGCCCATTATGGCGCGGATACGTTTGGCATCGATACGGGCGATGGATCCAGTTCTCAGCCGATCTACCAGTTGGCTCGGGAAGCCATTCTGAAACTCGATGCGACAGGATTTGATTTTTCCCCATATGACGTGGATGCGGATTCAATCATTGATCACATCTTCATCGTCCATGCAGGACAGGGTCAGGAAGAGGCCGTCAGTGCGACCACCAACATCTGGTCCCATGCGTGGCAGATTTACCCGTCTCCCGGCGTGGCCGTGGATGGGAAAAAAGCCTTCAATTACACCTGTGTGCCTGAAACCGGAACCATGGGGGTATATGCCCATGAATTCGGACATGATATCGGCCTGCCGGATCTGTACGACACAAACGGCGCCACGGATGGGTATACTTCGGGTGTCGGGGCCTGGGACATCATGGGCTCCGGATCCTGGAATACGACCGGCAGCCTGCCTGCGGGCAGCGTGCCGGCTAACCTTTCCGCCTGGAGCCGCATGCAGATGGGATGGGCCACTGCGGCCACCGTGTCGGGCGACGGCGCGCAGACACTGACGAATGCATCCGGGTACAGCTCCATCCTCAGAATGTGGACAGGCGGTACAGCCGGAACGGATGAATTCTATCTGGCGGAATATCGCCGGAAACTGGCGGGTACTTATGATGCGGGTCTCCCAGGTGAAGGGGTGCTGATCTGGCATGTGGATGCCGCCTGGATTGCCGCGAACGGAAACCAGTTCAATACGTCGTCCACTGGCCGCCAGGGCTTGGAACTGGAGCAGGCAGACGGCTTGTATGAACTGAGGACAGCCATCGACCGAGGCGATGCGGCGGACCCATTTCCCGGAACAACGGGGAATACGCAGTTCGCGGCTGTCCCATACGCGATGAACTACGGCAGCATATCCGGTCTTTTTACGTATGTGGATGCAGGGAATATCGTTGTGAACGGCAATAGTGCCACCATGACCTTATCCGTCCTCTCGGCCTATCCCGCCCAGGCGCCCCCGGCATACGGTCCGGCGGACAATGCCCTGGTGGATACGCGTCCGGTCTTTACCTGGGGGTATGCACCGAAAGCGAAGGCGTATGCATTGCAATGGTCGCTTGATGCAGCATTTGCCACAGGGGTCACGGAAGTTTCACTGGATGCGCTCGCAGAAGGGCTGACCTATTCATATGGCGTTTATGGTTACCGGCTGACTGTGGGGCAGGCCCTTACCCAATATGCCCAGCCGTACTATTGGCGGGTCGCGGCTATCAATGACGCAAGCACCACGGGCAACAGGGTTTACAGCACGGTTCGTTCTTTCACCCTGGATCCGGTTGGCCGTGTAACGTTCAGCCTCTCCGGCACTCAAGCTGGAATGCTTGTCAATTCCCTGACGACAATGGAATACAGCCTCAATGGAGGGACTGTCTGGAAACCGGTTCCTTCAGGCGGATACACACTGGATGCCACGGAAATGGCAAGTCTTTCCGCGTCTAATGACGTACGAATCCGAGTTGCGGCATCCGGTGTGAATTTGGCGGGCCCCGTGAAATTTTTCGACTTGCTTGCCGGGCCGGCGGTGCCGGCTGTTTCGGTAGACTATCGGACCGGGGCAGCTGCAGGAATGTCTTCCGCGATGGAATACAAAATCAATGGCAGTTTGAGCTGGACAGGTTATGCGGGGAGCATGCCCGTACTTGCCAGGACGGACATCATACAGATACGTGTGGCAGCATCCGGATTCACCTTGGCAGGAAGCATCCTTGCGTTTTCATACTCCAACACGCCACCTGCAGCACCGGCGGTTTCCTTCTCCCTCAGTGGGGCCGATGCCAGGAAGCTGATGGGTGCGACATCGGTCATGGAATTCTCTGTAAATGGAGGGACGGTCTGGATTCCCGTCACGCCAGCTGCCATGCAGCTGACTTCCGGTCAGTTGGCATCTCTGGACGCCGATCTTGATTTGAAGATCCGCGTTGCGGAAGCGGCAACGGTGACGGCCGGAGGCATCCAGACAATGAACCTGCTTGCCGGACCGGCGGCTCCATCCGTTACAGTCGATTACCGGAATAAAACATACGCGGGAATGGCTTCCGGAATGGAGTTCAGCACAAATGGCGGAGTGAACTGGACAACTTATACAATTGCAGGGGGTCTTCCGGTCCTGGAAAAAACAGTCGTCTTCAAGACACGTGTGGCAGCAACCGGGTTAACCTTGGCGGGAAGCATCCTTTCGTTTTCATATTCCAATACACCACCCGCAGCGCCGACGGTCGCCTTTTCTTTCAGCGAGCCGAATCCCGGGAAGCTGACGGGTGCGACAACGGTCATGGAATTCTCCGCAGACGGGGGAACAGCCTGGATTCCCGTTACATCGTCCAAC
>JANYKF010000330.1 GCA_025361665.1 Clostridiaceae bacterium | reverse complement strand
CATGGGTGGCAAGGACGTATGGAGCCAGCTTCTCCATGCCGCACACCGGATCATCCAGCAGGCGCAGGAAATTGCCGGTATCAAAGTTCAGTCCGAAATACTCCGAATCCACCCCTTTGAGCAGCTGGAGGATTTCATCGGCCGTGAAATCGATGTGGTTTTCCACAGCCAGTTTCACACCCAAACCTTCCGCCACTTTCACGGCTTCCCTGAATTGCGCGATCAAGGCCGCAATCTGCGGTCCGTGCGGTTCATGGCGAAACATGAGGCTGCTGCCGACTACCCGCATCACATCCGCCCCGATGGCCTTGGCCCGGGGAATGTTGGCAAGCATGTCCTGGAACGCGTCGGGATTCTTTCCCCGCTCCAGCCCGTCGGGATGTCCCCAGGCATAGACACGGTCAAAGCCGTATTCGTCCAGTTGCGTTTTCAGGTCCGCCAGCCATTTCCCATCAAAGGAAGGGAAAAAGCACGATTCCAGAGAAACGCCGTCCACATCCAGTTCCTTCGCGCGTTTCAGGAAATCCTGCATGGTCATGACCCTGGCCGGAGGCTTCTGATCCGGATAGACCTCTCCAAAGAATCTGTGGTAGCAGTAACTGTCGATGCCTACTTTCATTTTCATTTCCTCCTTCACTGATTGGTTTGACTGTCGGTTTGGTCATGACTGCCTTGCTTGACGGAACCAGGCGCCTCGCCAAGCCCTATCAGGGCCGTTGGCAAGTCATCCTGCAATCGCCTTGAATGTGGGTCCGAGTGCATCAAACACATTCTCATATGCATCCGCAAACTTCCCGTATGCCTTGTGCCGGTCTTCATGGCATGGAATCCTTGCTTCGAATCCTATCATGGCATCAGCGGCAGCCATCAGATCGGGAAACACGCCGACACCATGGCCTGCAACCAACGCGCTGCCCAGAGGAGCCGTGTCGCCGATGCGCAAGGGAACATATCCGATGCCAAGAACATCCGCCTTGATCGTGTTGAACAAAGGGCTCTTCGCACCGCCCCCGATGGCGTACACTTCCGTGAACGGGGCATCATCAACCAGTTCTCGGATGATTTTGAAGTAGTGGCGATATTCGTAGGCAATGCCTTCCATGATGGATTTGTAGAGATGCCCTCTCTGATGTGCCCAGTGAAGGCCAATCCAGCTTCCTCGGACATTCGCGTTGTTCGGACAGACCCTTCCGCTGAAGTGGGGCAGGAAGATCAGGCCTTCGCTTCCCGGCGCAATGGTTTCCGCTTCATGGTCCAGTTCTCCGAACGAAACCGGTGAGCCGGTCCCTGTGAGCTGGTCCCGGAACCATTGGAGACAAAGACCGCCGCCATTGATATAGGCCATGGGAATCCACAATCCCGGAACAATGGACCGGGCATACAGGAGAGTCTTGTTCTTCAAATCCGGCTTGTATTGATCCACACAGCACGAAAAGATGGAGGCGGTTCCGGCGACATCGAAGATGATGCCCTTCCGTGTGACTCCGGCGGCCAGCGACGTCGCGGCCGAATCGCCGCATCCCGCAACCAGGGGGATTCCGGGAATCAGGCGGCATTGCGCGGCGGCATCCGGCGTCAGATGGCCAACGATATCCCAGGGATTCACGATTCGCGGCATCTTCGATTTGTCCACTTGGAACAGATCGAGCAATTCCACAGACCATTCCTTCTTCTCCACGTCTCCGAAGCCGGAAAAGTGCAGGTGACTGTAGTCGATGTAGGCGTTTTCAGAGTTCAATCCAGCCAGCCGGCCGACGGCATAGGCGCTGGGGAGGATGAATTTGTCAATTGTTTTATAGACCTCCGGCTGCTCATGCTTCCACCACAGGATTTTCGGCCCGTGCGCATATGTCACGGGGCAGCCAGTGATGGCAATGACCTTTTCTTCCGCTTCCTGCTTGATGTGGCCGATGTATTTTTCGCACCGGGTATCCAGCCAGGAATCGTACCATGTCACCGCGCACCAGTCCCCGTCGATGCCGATGATGCCAGCCATCTGCCCATCCACGCCGATTCCGGCCACAAGGGCGGGACTGATGCCGGACTGTTCCATCACGGCCGCGATCGTCCGCAGTACCGATCCGTACATTTCATCCGGTTCCTGCTGCACCACGCCGTTGCCGGTCCTGATGAGCCGGGAAGCCTCGAAGGCTTCGGCCACCTTCCGGCCTTCCTGCGAAAACAGGCCGGTTTTTGTTCCCTGGGTGCCGATATCGATTCCCAGCAAATACGTAGTTGCCATCAAGTCTCCTCCCGAGTTCCGGGTGATTCGTCAAATCCTGTCCCGATTAGTCAAAGTGAATGATGTTCTTGGTCTGATCAATCGAAATGAATGATGTTCTTGATGCCCTGTGCCCTGGATGCGCGCTGAATTCCCTCGGCGATGTTCTCGATCGTGAAGCGCTCACTGACCAGGTCTTTTACAGTCAGCACACCGCTGGAAATGAACCCGAGTGTTTTCCGGAATTGCGACAGGCTGGACCGGGCACTGCCGGTGAGAATCAATTGCCGGTAGTGGACGAGGTTGGTATTGATGGGGACGATTTCCCTTCCGGCCGGAAGTCCTCCGAAAAAATTCACGCGGCCATTGATCGCCATCATCTCGAGTGAATCCGACTGCGCCTGGGGAGAGGGACAGGCGGTGATGCAGACATCCAGCCCCTTGCCGCCGGTCAGGTTCATCACCTGGCCTTTCAGGTTGTCGGAACTCAGCAGGATAAACGAGTGGTCGATTTTGCGGCAGACTTCCAGCCGTTCCGCTGAAAGATCGTTCAGCATGACTTTGGCGGCTCCCGCCATTTTCGCCAGCTTCGCATGCATGATGCCGATTGGGCCGGTGCCGATGATGAGGACATTGTCTCCTGGTTTGATATCGCACTTCAGGAACCCGTTGTAAACACAGGACAGGGGTTCGTTGAGCGCCGCCTCGTCAAATGAGACATTGTCTGCCAGTTCAATGACATTTCCCTGCCGGCAGGCATCTTCCGGAATTCTGACATATTCGGCGAAACCGCCGTCCAGGTTGATGCCCAGCGCGCGGTAATCCGGGCAGAGCTGGGTGTTCCCGCCGACGCACATGTCGCAGACGCCGCATCCCATATTGGGGGCAACCGCCACCCTCATTCCGGGTTTGTATGCCTTGATGTTCGCGCCGACCTTATCGATGACGCCGGCCAGCTCATGGCCCAGAATCAAGGGAGTATCTTCACTGACCCCATTGTAGCCATTGCTGTACATCCGGATGTCGGTGCCGCAGATGGCGGCACTTTTCACCTTCATCAGCATTTCATTGCCATTGATGTCCGGGATGGCAGTTTCCTTGAGCCTCATGTCTTTTGGTCCACACAGATAGGCTGCCAGCATCTCTCTCTCCTCGCAATTCAACAATGCACCATCCCTTGTGAGTTGTCATAACGCAACGATGCATTTCCCTTTGATGGACCTGTTTCCGGCGTTGACGACCTTCACGGCCATTTTGCCGTCATGCCCGGTCACCTTCGGTTCCCGATCTTCCAGGATGCAATCCACAAAATCCGCATCCTCCGCGTAATAAGCGTCGCGGAACAGATAGCGCCAGCTGTTCATGGCCGGCCTGACAAGGCCCTTTTCCTTTGTGCAGGTCATGATGGATTTCTCGTGGACCTGGCCCAGGAAGATGATACCCTTCGTTCCGAGGATTTCAGCCCGTGCGTCGTACCCGTATCCGACTCCCTGCGCCCCGTCGATGGCTCCTTGCATACCGTTTTCAAAACTGGCGTTCATGATGACGTTGTCATAAAAATCCGGATAATCCGGCAGGGCTTCCGGCGAACGGAAATTGCCTCCGATGGCGTAGACCGACTTGAATTCGCTGCCGGTAAACCAGCGGAGCGTATCGATGTCGTGGCTGTTCACTTCCGCCAGGGGGCCGTTGCTCTTGTCGATGTCGTACATCCACTTCTGCGGGATACTGGGACCTCGGGTATTGGAGCGGACCATGACCACATCGCCGATTTCTCCGCTTTCCACAGCCGCCTTCGCATCGGCGAAGCTTTCATCAAACCGGCGCATGAACGCCATTTGCAGCTTGACGCCATTTTCCCGGCACGCCTTGATCATATCCTCGCATTCCCGTTCATCCATGGCCATCGGCTTTTCGCAAAGCACGTGCTTGCCCGCTTTTGCGGCGGCCACCACGATTTCCCTGTGATAGACCGTCGGCGCGACCACCACGACTGCATCCACGTGCCTGTCCTGCAGCGCTTCCCGATAGCCCGCATACCAGACGGAAACATCCAGTTCCTCGCAGGCCTTGAGCGCAGCCTCCCGCGAAGGATCCGCAATGGCCACCACCTGCGCGCGGGGGATGCGTGAACGGAAATTGGCTGCGTGGATCATGCCGGCCCGGCCCGCGCCAATCAAACAAATGCCAACCTGATTTCTGATCAAAATGCTTACCACCTTTTCCCTGGCTCCCTGGCGTTTTCGAGTTCAGAACGTGAGGATTGCTGCTTCATCTGCCCTTGCCGCATGTTGTCCGGGCTACATGTCGTCCACGTTTGCCCAGGTTCTCGTCCGGATGGACTGCCGCACCGCGTCGAGTACCTGGCAGTTCTTCCAGCCATCATGAAAGTCGGGGTGGGCCTGCCGGTTGTCCTTGATGCAGGCGAAGAAATCGGCAAATTCGTTCACGAAGGTGTTTTCATACCCGATGATGTGCCCTGCGGGCCACCATGCGTGGATGTACGGATGACAGCCTTCGGTGACGAGAATGGTCCGGAAGCCCTGGACTTCCGCATCGTCTCCGCGGTTCCAGTATTCCAGTTCGTTCATCTTCTCGAAGTTGAATGCGATGGAACCCTTGCTGCCATTGATTTCAATCCGTTTGTGGTTTTTTCGTCCCCCTGCGAAGCGCGAAGCCTCGAAGGTCCCCATGGCACCGTTTTTGAACCGGGCCAGGAATGCCGTCGCATCATCGACGGTTACGTCGACCATTTCCGTGTCGACCTTGCCGTCTGCGGTCAGCATCGTATTGAGTGTTTCACCGGCAGCCGCCTTGGGGCGCTGTTTGATGAAAGTGTCGTCCATGCCGACCACCTGGTCCAGTTCCCCCACGAGGTAACGGGACATGTCGACGAGGTGCGAGTTCAAATCCGCATGCGCGCCGAATCCCGCGATATTCTTGTCCAGCTGCCAGGTGACGGGATAGCTGGGATCCATGATCCAGTCCTGCAGGTACACGCCCCGGAAGTGGTATATTTCTCCGATCCGGCCGTCCTCAATCATCTTTTTGGCCAGCACGAGGGCTGGAACCCGCCTGTAGTTGTGCCCCAGCATGTGGATGATGCCGGCCTTTTCAGCCGCATCCAGCATTTCCTTCGCCTCGGCGGCATTCATCGCCAACGGTTTTTCACAGAAGACATGCTTGCCTGCTTTTACCGCCGCTATGGCAATGGCCTTGTGATGGACGGTTGGCGTCGCGATATCGATGACGTCAAGATCCTCGCGGCCCACGACATCCCTCCAGTCGGTGCAATGCTCCTCCCAGCCAAAAGCTTCCGCCGCCTGCTTTACCAGATGGGCCTTCGTTCCGCAGATGACCTTCTTCACGGGCTCGATGCCGTTCGGAAAAAAGAAAGGAGCGCTTGTGATGCCGAAACTGTGGGCTTTGCCCATGAATCTGTACCCAATCATGCCGATGTTCAGTTTTCTCATTTCATTTCCCTCCATCGCGTTATCGATTCTGGTTCCGGCTGGACAAACTGGAAAAGCAGGGTATTCATTTTCAAAGGCTCTTTTCAGGAACATAGTCGAATATCAAAGGCTTCCTTCTGGGACAAGATCGAA
>JANYKF010000295.1 GCA_025361665.1 Clostridiaceae bacterium | reverse complement strand
CACATTTTGTGCCTTCAACACACCAAATCACGTGATTCGGTGCCATCCGGCGGCATTTGCCGCCGGATGCATGCAGGTTGCAAAATGCAACTTGCATGAAAAAGTCGAAAATCGACTTTTTGCACGAGAAGCAAATCACGATTGTGCTTAATATTTCACCAATTGATCCCATTTTGAAACAGGTCCGTCCATTCTGCTGTTTTATGGACATGAAGTTTCGGGAATCCACCGGACTTGTGGGCGCGACTCTCAGGGAATCAGCCGGATCAGACCGTCCATGTCGCGCATGACGCAACGCTTCAGTTCCAGCATCAGCAGCACCTGCTGCACTTCCGAGGGCGTGAGGCCGGATTGTGCGCAGACTTGGTCCGGCGTGAGCGGTTCCCGGGCTAAACGGCCAACTACGATTTGTTCAGGGATTTCCAGGGGTTCGCTGCGTTTCATGGAATGAATGGATGAAGCCCTCGAAATCGAACTGCCGGTGTTAGCCGCGCCAGTGCCAAGGATATCGGAAAAACGTTCTGCCGCAAGGGTTTCCAGAATATCCGCCGCTTCCTGTACCAGCCCGGCGCCTTCACGGATGAGACGGTTGCAGCCGCGGCTGGTCACGCTGGTGGCATTTCCTGGAACGGCGAATACATCTCTGCCCTGTTCCAGTGCGCACTGGACTGTGATGAGAGAACCGCTCCGCTCTCCCGCCTCCACGACCACCACGGCCTCGGACAAACCGCTCACAATCCGGTTTCTGACCGGAAAATGGAAAGGAGCCGGAGGTGTGCCGGGTGGGTATTCGGACAAAAATGCGCCGTTTTCCAGAATGCGTTCAGCCAGTTTCCGGTTTTCCGGCGGATATATGCATTCCACACCATTCCCAAAAACGGCAACAGTCCTTCCCCCGGCCTGCAGCGCGCCTGAGTGGGCAGCTGTGTCGATGCCGCGGGCCAATCCGCTGATGATGGTGAACCCGGCAGACGCCAGATCCGCCGCCAGGCGCTCCGCCATCCCGATGCCGTATCCGGTGGCCCGGCGTGAACCGACAATCGCCACGCAGCGTGCGGCTGACCAGGTACCCCGTCGATACAGCACGATTGGCGAATCGGGAATATGGCCCAGCAGGCGCGGAAATTCCGGATGGCCCGGATGGATGATCCGGATGTCCAATTTCCCGGCATCTCTGAGGATCTCCATGGCCTGTTCCCGATAGCGGGCCGACAGCAAAACGGATAACACGCGGGGATGGTCTATTTCTGCCCGCTGCAGGGATGGACGGTCCGCCCCGAACAAGGCGCCCACATCTGGAAACCGGCTTAGAATAAGATGTTTGCCGTAATTCCGGATGCTGGGCAGGCAGGACAGCCAAACCCACGCCTCCGTAAGCACGCTTGTTTCACAAACTGACAGCATGCGTATTTCCTCCATTACCTTCAGACGCCGATGGGGTATTGGAAAATGCAATACTGGATAATGCGGCAGGCGTAAGTGCGGCAGGCATAAGTGCGGCAGGCGTAAGTGCGGCAGCGGATAATGCAGTACCGGACAATGCCGCAAGGGCTGATATCGGCGATGACCCCGATGTGGCGGCGGAACGGTATTGGATGGCCTCCGCCAGATGAGGCAGGCGGATGCGCGGACTGGCATTCAAGTCGGCGATGGTCCGGGCAACCCTGAGAATGCGATCATGCGCGCGCATGCTCAAAGACAACTGGCGGAAGGCTTTTTCCATCAGGCGTTCCGATTCGGCGTCCAGGGCGCACCACTGGCGCATTGCGGGCCCGGTCAGCTGCGCGTTGCAATATGTGCCGCTTCCCGCATAACGGGCAAGCTGCCGTTTCCGCGCCGCGTTCACGCGCTCCCGGATGGTGGCCGAGCTGTCGCATGCAGCCGTTTGGGAAAGCTGATGATAGGTGAGGGCGGGAACGCGAATCTGCAGGTCCATCCTGTCCATCAGGGGTCCGGACAGGCGGGACAGGTAGGATTCCGCATCACGCGGAGGGCAGGCGCATGTCCGGGTCGAATCGCCGAAGTTTCCGCATTTGCAGGGATTGGCAGCCGCCACGAGCATGAAGCGGCATGGATACGTGATCGTCGCGTGAATGCGCGCCAGCACGATCCGCCCGTCTTCCAGCGGCTGCCGCAGCGAATCCAGCGCGGCCCGGTTGAATTCGGGAAGTTCATCGAGAAAGAGAACGCCTCCGTGCGCCAGGCTGATTTCTCCGGGGCGGGGAATCCGCCCTCCCCCTATGAGTCCGGTGTTGCTGATGGTGTGATGCGGAGAACGGAAAGGCCGTTCGGACACGAGGCCGTCCCTTCCGGCCAACAGGCCCGCCACGCTGTGTATGCGGGTAATCTCGAGGGATTCGGCTACGTCCGGTTCCGGCAGGATGCCGGGCATCCTCTTGGCCAGCATGGTCTTGCCTGCGCCGGGTCCTCCGATCATGAACAGGTGGTGCCCCCCGGCCGCTGCGACCTCCATCGCGCGTTTCGCCGTTTCCTGTCCCCTCACGTCCCGGAAATCTTCAATGAAGGCAGATGAAAAGCCATTCCCGGAAAGAACAGGCATGGATGAGTCTTGGTTCGGGAATGCCGGAAGATTTTCAGGAAATGTTTTTCCACCAACGCTTTGCGGCATGGATGAGACGTCAAAGACAGGCAACGGACATTCACCGGTCAGGTGCCGGCAAACATCCGCCAAAGTCCGTGCGGACAATATTTGAAGCCCCGCTACCCAGGAAGCCTCCCGCGCGTTTTCTGACGGGAGGACGAGTGCCCGGCAACCGGCGTTCCTGGCTGCAATCGCCTTGCTGAGCATGCCGTTGACGGGACGAAGCACCCCATCGAGGGCAAGTTCGCCGCATAAGGCGATTTCATTGTCCGGATGGCACGGCAAAATGCCCATGGAGGTGAGAACCCCCACGGCAATGGGCAAATCGAAGCCGGAACCTTCTTTTTTGGTGTCGGCGGGAGCCAGATTTACAATGATGCGTTTGGACGGAAATGTGTGACCCGAATTGCGGATGGCCGCTCGAACCCTTTCACGGGCTTCTTTCACGGCTGTATCCGCCAAACCGACAATGTCGAAAATGGGTAAACCGTTTGATAAATCGGTTTCCACCAGGACGCGGTACCCTTCAAGACCCAGAAGGCCGCATGTGACAATCTGACTGAACATGGCCGTCCCCTTTTCAGGTGGATTCCCCGAACGGCCGCTGCCTGACGCATCAGGTTTTCTATCTGTTTTCACGGTAACACATCCTGCCTCTTCTGGCAATCACCACATTCAGTCTATTCTCACTTTCGTCGCTTTGAACTGAATCCTTGATGTTTTTCATGCAAATTGCCAAATAGACACGTTCTCTTCAATAGCTATTGAACGGGTTCGATAAATCCGGTATGATAGCATTGGAAAAAGATTGGTTTTGGTTATATGACATGGTCATAAAACAATCCTATTCATTCAAGGAGGTACCCATGCTAGACTTGATGTTCCTTGCCCCGTTGGGATCCGGATGCGCTTTGGCGTTCGCCGGCTATCTCGCATGGTCGGTCATGCAAAAGAGCCAAGGCACCCCGGAGATGGCCCAGATTTCCTCGGCCATCCGAAAGGGAGCGAATGCTTACCTGAAACGCCAATACACAGGTATCGGTCTGTTCTTTGCCGTCATGTTCATCGTCCTCGGCGCTTTGGCCTTCGCGAAACTTCTCACCCCGTTCGTTCCCTTTGCGTTCCTGACCGGCGGTTTCTTCTCCGGCTTGTCCGGATTCCTGGGCATGAGGATTGCCACAGCGGCAAACGCGCGCACCTGCAATGCCGCCAAAACCAGCCTCAACAGCGGTCTTCGCGTCGCCTTCTCTTCCGGCGCCGTCATGGGCCTGATCGTCGTGGGCCTGGGGCTGCTTGACTTGTCGATTTGGTATTACTTCCTGAATTGGTATTATGGCACCGTGCAAGTCATCACGGACCCGGCCATCCGCATCGGGAACATCACCAGCGCCATGCTCACATTCGGGATGGGCGCCAGCTCCATGGCCCTGTTCGCCCGTGTTGGCGGCGGTATCTTCACAAAAGCGGCCGATGTCGGGGCAGACCTTGTAGGTAAGGTTGAAGCCGGCATTCCCGAGGACGACCCGCGCAATCCCGCCGTCATCGCGGATAATGTCGGCGACAATGTCGGCGACGTGGCCGGCATGGGCGCGGATCTGTATGAATCTTACGTCGGTTCCATCGTTGCCACCAGCGCGCTGGCAGTAGCAGCCGGCCTTGGCACCAACGGCGTCACCATTCCGATGATCATGGCCGCCATCGGCGTCTTTTCCTCCGTCATCGGCACCTTCTTCGTCAAGTCCGGCGAAAAAGCGGAACAAAAGGTTCTTTTGTCTGCCTTACGCCGTGGTGTATACATCTCTTCCGCGCTGATCCTGGTTGGCGCGTTCTTCCTGGTGAGGTATGTCCTGCCCAACAACATGGGTGTTTTCTGGGCCATCGCCGCCGGACTCATTGCAGGCAATCTGATAGGCTTCGTGACGGAGTTCTTCACTTCCGATACCTACAAACCCACCCAAAAACTGGCAAATGCTTCCCTCACCGGTCCCGCGACGATCATCATCGGGGGCCTCTCCCTGGGCATGATGTCTACCTCCCTTCCGGTCGTCATCGTTGGCGCAGCCGTTCTGGCAAGCTACTATCTGGCCGGGGGAGCCGCGTCCCCGCAGCTTGGCCTGTACGGCATCGGCATCGCCGCAGTCGGCATGCTCAGCACATTGGGCATTACATTGGCCACGGACGCATATGGCCCTGTAGCGGACAATGCCGGCGGCATCGCCGAAATGACCCATCAGGATCCGGAAGTGCGCCGGCGCACCGATGCCCTCGACTCTCTCGGCAACACCACGGCGGCAACCGGCAAGGGCTTTGCCATCGGCTCGGCCGCACTGACCGCACTGGCCCTCATCGCCGCATTCAAGGATGAAATCTTCCGTATCGCTCCAAATTTCCAATTCAACCTTGAACTGACGAACCCGACCGTCCTGGTCGGCCTGTTCATCGGCGGCATGCTGCCGTTCCTGTTCGCATCCCTGACGATGGAAGCGGTTGGACGCGCCGCGATGAGCATTGTGTACGAGGTCCGCCGCCAGTTCAAGGAAAT
>JANYKF010000276.1 GCA_025361665.1 Clostridiaceae bacterium | reverse complement strand
GTGGAACAGGAAGAAACGGGAGATGGATAAGAAGGCTTTTTTTCTCAGGTTCATGAGTGGACGATATGGGCAGCAAGGGTTGGACAGTTTCGGTTTTTTTCTGATCTTCCTGACTGTGATACTGATGGGGTCACCTTTTGTGTGGATGGCAAGTCCTTTTGCTGCAGGCTGGATCATCTTCCGCCTTCTCTCGCGCAATACGGCTGGCCGGTTTTCCGAAGAACAGCACTTCAGGAGAATCACTTCCGTGGTGGCTGGTTGGCTCGCTCCGTTCTGGCGTACCATTGCAAGAACTCTTGCCTTTGCTGCGGGATTCGTATGGCGGTTTGTCCGCACGGTCACGGTCAAGTTCAGGCAGGAACGTATGCGTTTCCGGGAACGCAAGACGCATTTGCATGTTCACTGCCCGCAGTGCAGGAATGTCCTGCGCCTGCCTCGAGGGAAAGGCCGGTTGTCGGTTACTTGTCCGGTCTGCAGAAAGGCGTTTGACAAGGCGACATGAGTGGACTGCAAGCAAGGCCTGAATTTGCAGCGGAGACCGGCAATCAGCTGGCGATCATGGTTTCCCGGTCTCATACCGCAACAGTTTGTCGGACACATCCTCGCTGAAATGCCGAATGAAAGCCTGGACGTAGTCGTTGATGTCCAATGTGGGGTCAATGATCAGCGGGGTGAGATCCATCGCCAGGGCCAGTTGATTTGTTGCATCCGTGCCATGCGATTCCGCATAGGTTGCGTTGGCTAGCCTTCGGCCGGTTGTGGCGAGGTCATACCGCTTGCCGCCGGCGACCTGGGAATCGTGAACGCCCAAAACGGCCACGGACAGGTTGGGATGTTCCGCCACATCGAATTGGGTTTTCTCTTCGTCCATCATCCAGTCCAGGGCGCGCCAAACTTCACAACCATATACTTTTTCCGGGCGGAGGCTTTCCGGCAGCTGCCGGATGGCGGCAAGGACGCGCAAGGCGACGCTGACATGGGTGTCGTGCTTGTCAGCCGGATTGTGGGTATAGACAATCCTGGGCCGCGCGGCTCCGATGAGCGTATTCAGTTCGGATACAACCGAATGGTTCCGGCCATCCTTGACCTCGGAGCTTGTATAGTCCAGAAGGGCCATGGCGCCATACTCACCCACATATGCTGCCTTTTTCTGCTCCGCTTTCCGGATGCGCTGCATGTCTTCATCGCTGCAGGAGGCATAAAGGCCATTCCTGGGGCTTCCCGCGCCGTTGGTCACCACGACGCCGAAGTACCATTGGTCGTTTTTGCCGAAACATTCGAGGATTCCCTGAAAAGACATGATTTCCAGATCGTCCTGATGCGCGCCGATGCCCATGATCGTGGTGCGACTGATCGCTTCTTCTTCCGGCACGTTGTCGGGAATGTACAGGAGTGCGGCAGGCTTGTTAAGTTTCATGTTGCTCTCCTCGATTCTTTTTGTTCACAGTTCATGGTTTTCCATCACTTTTTCACGATATCCGGCAGGCTGGCCGCCGCAATCGACTGACCCATGCGCTTGCCGGATTCATCCGGCATGCCGATGTCCAGTTTTCCAGCCAGTTCCGGAAATTCCGTTTTCAAAACCTCATGCGCCTTCTCCAGAATGAGCGTTCCGCCTTTTCCGGAAGTGACGCGACCCAGGACAAGGACATGCCGGATGTCGTAAAACTGCGCATAATATGCGACGGCGTATCCCAGATAGATGCCGATGGACTCGAAGATGCCGTCTGCGCGCAAGTCTCCGGACTTGTGCAGATCCTGGACGACCTTCAGCTTTTCTGCCGGAGACAATGCGGCATCGAGCTCGATGCCCGCTGCGGGAGCCAGTTTGATGACGGCATCCTGGGAGAAGGACTTGACGCCGCACCCGTAGTCGCCCGACCATTCATCCCTCATGGAAGCGGGATTGAAGTCGACCGGCACAAAGGCAAGTTCATTGAGCCATCCCGTGATGTTGCCGTTTTTGTCCACATACCCGCCGGCCTGGCTGGTGCCCATGGCTATGCCGAGGACGCCGTTGTCACCCAGGTCAATGGCGCCGGCCAGCGCGGTCACGTCCCCATCGTTGGCGACTTCGACCGGAATGCATCCCATTTCTTCCGCCACACGCAGGTAAATGTCCTTCACCTTTGCATCGAACAGGTCCTGGGGAACTTTGAGGAACAAGGATGCCACCATGACCCGGTTGTCCACGATCACGCCGGCTGAACTGACGCCCAGCGCGTCCACACGTGGCATTTTTGATGCCGCGGTCTTTACGGAATCTAGGATTTCACGGTAATGATAATCCGGGTCGGCCTGTGTTTTGGGATGCCAGATGACTTCTTCACTGTAGACGACTTTTCCGTCGACGACCGCGGAAACCTTGCGATCGCTTCCACCTGCATCGAAACCGATTCGACATCCGTCCAGGTGCCTGCCGACAGGCTTCGCGCTTTCACGGGCGGCGGGAGCGGACTCCAGCGGGCAGGATTCCACCGTGAAAGGTTTTTCATAGATCCGGCTCATGAAAGCCGCATCGAATGCGCGCAGCTGGTTTGGTGAATAAGCATTTTTGATGAACGCGGTGACTTTTTCGGAACCGGCCAATGTGACCTTCCAACCGCCATATATCCATAACAGCGACTTTACAAGCCTTTCCGCATGGGCATTGTTTTCATCCTCCATTCCGACCTCGTCGGAGAAGAGGGCTGTTTCGCAGGTGGAAACGGAGGAACTGCTCCGCTCAATGGCAATGATCAGCCTCTTCCCGCTGCCACTTTCCGCGACGGACTGCGAAAAGGCCCGCGATTGCAGTATGGCAGGCATGAAGTTCAAATCCAAAGGGGGAAGAATTGCTGGCTTTCCTGGCTGCATGGTGGAACCCTCCATTATTTGCCGGCAATCATGGATCCGAGGTCAACTCTTGAGTTCAGTTCCTGATATCCAGAAGATTGGTGCCGGCTTATCTACATTTTATTGCATTGAAACGGAAAATCATAGTATGGGAGTGTATTTTATGGAAACGTATTTACGGCGTATTTTGGGAAAAATCGATCACAGTATCGGACTCGCCCGGGTTCGCAACAGGATTGCGGACGTTGCGCGCGTTACGCGGGAATCGCGGTATCGCGCACGGGCGCACGGGCATGCGATACCCGAGCCGGTACAGATTCCAGTGGCCGCCCATGTGATCGTTGCGCACGGGCGCACGGGCATGCGATACCCGAGCGCACAGGCATCGCACACGTCGAATTCATGAAGCAAGATTCTTCCATCTGCTAGCAATATTCAGATTAAAACACCCCATCATGACAGCTTGCCCGTGCAGAATGCAGATAAGTGGGCAAATCATTAAATGAATCTGCCGCAGTGAATGAAAATAAAGCATCACCCCAAAACCATCGTTCCCGATAACTGTCCCAACCCCAGGAAACATCCGGATCCGCATATTTTCTGGAACAATCACATCGATGAATACCCTTGGACTTGCAATCACAGACTCTGACTCCATAAGGACTGGAGCCGTCGTAATATGGAGAGCCATCTGCAGAGACCGACATGGATGCAGTGGTTCCCAAGAGCCCCAATTTGGCAGAAGTGTCAATAGCAGCATGTTTGAG
>JANYKF010000245.1 GCA_025361665.1 Clostridiaceae bacterium | reverse complement strand
CATCCGAGTCAAGTTTGACACAACCAGCAATATGTTTTCAAGGATCATTTTGAGGCATTGGCCAGATTATTTTGAACTCCTACCATGGTCAAACTGTTATACATTTCCTGCTACTGCATAAGTCCTGGAGGATGACATGATTCATTTTTTCCGTATCAGGTTGTGAGCCAATCTCTATTACGGTCGATGGATTCATCCGCGAATATTTCAATGCATTTGAAATCAGGTTTGCGAATACAAGCTGGAGCATATCCCGATCGCCTTCTGCGTCGGGAAGATCCGATATGTTCCATGTGATCTTCCTATTGTTCATATCAGGACCAAATGATTCTATCACATTCCTGATAACAGTCGCCAACTCCACTCGTGCGTGTTTCATTTCGGCTTTTCCGATCCTTGAAAAAGAAAGAAGGCCATCGATCAATTGTCCCATTTCATTGGTGGCATTGGATATGACATGGAGATAGTGCTGGACCTTGATATCCGGCGTTCCTTGCAGGCTGTTGACCAGCAGCTCGATAAAGCCATGAACATGCCTCAATGGCGCGCGCAAATCATGAGATACGGAATAGGAGAAACTCTCCAGTTCCTGATAGGAGGCATCCAGTTCGGCAGTCCGTTCCTTCACTTTTTGTTCCAAGGTTTCATTGAGACCTTTCAGATTTTTTTCCGCCAGCCGCCGCTCCGTGATATCCTGTCCCTGTACAATCGTGGCTTCCACTTTTTTTCCTTCATTGTCGAAAATGGTTGCAAAATTCCATAGCAAAATCCGTTCACGGCCATCGATATTCCGAATCGGGATTTCGACAGTCTCCCAACGTTCACCCCGTGAAGCCTGATGAATGTATTTCATTGTTTGTTCCCGCGTTTCAAGCGGGAACAATTTTTCCATTTCCTGTCCGACCATCTCGCTTGACGGTCGTCCCGTAAGGTTTTCAAAGGCCTGATTGAAGCGCACGATCCGATCATCCGCATCCCAGACCAAAATCGGAGCATTTGCATAATGAATCAGGTTTTCCAGAAAATTTTGCGTCTTTCGCAATTCCTCTTCTGTCCATTCCCTTCCGGAAATCTCTTCCATCAGGCTTTCACGAGATACGAGCAGGGTTTTCAGATTTCCCGCCATATCGGAAAATGCACGTGACAGGTCGCCTATTTCGTCTTTTGCAGGATTCGCTGCCTGATAGTCAAGATTGCCGCCGCCTATTTCCTTGGTTCCCTCCACCAGCTGGCGTATGGGCCTTGTGACCTGAAGCATGAACATTCCGCCGACCATGGATGCGAATAGTATGATGATGAACGCATACAGACCCGTTGTCCGGGTCAATGTGTCAATAGGCATCAATGCGGTTTCACTGGGTGTGATGACCAGGACCCCCCATGGAATTCCGGGTACCGGAGAAAATCCGACTAAGTCCTGTTCTCCGGTGCTGCTGGTTGCTTCAATGGACCCTCGCTCCCCTTTCAGCAGGCGAGTGACGGCCGCATTTTTCCCTGATGCCGCTGTCAACACACGCAGGGGGTCAATGTGGGCAATGATCAGGCCGCCATTGCGAAAATCAATGATGGAAGATCGGGTTCCCTTCCCGTAGTTGATATTCACGATCGCATCTGACAGTTTGGCGAGAGAGATACCCGCAGTGAAAAATCCCAGAAGCTTGCCCTGATCGTTCAGAATGGGGACGGCATAGGGTGTGATGGCGTTGCCGGTTACCCTTGACTTGACGGGTATGCTTTGATATGGTTGGCGCGTTACTGCTGCCTGCTGAAACCACTCGCGATCAGCAAAAGGCTGGCCGATTGTCGTGGCGTTGGGATCACTGTTCGCCACTTGTATCCCATTCACGTCATACAGGCCACAAGTATCGAGAACAGTCTGTATTTGGATGAACTGGGCAAGTTGGGCATGTGCCTCCTCAAAACGATGAGTCGTCATGACATCCAAAATGGATGGCCGTACAGAAAAACTGCGCGCATTTGCCTCTATCACATTGATGTAGTTGGCGGTAAATTCAGCAGCCAAATCAGCCTGGGCAAGATTATTGCCGAGAATGTCCTGACGCAGGGCTTCCCTGCTGGTTCTCAACGTCACGTATGCAATGATCCCGCCCGTCAGCAGCGCAACCAGCACGATAAAACTGACAAATCTAAAACTGACGCTGTAGAACAATGAACGCCTGACGCCTTTTTTTGCATCATTCGTCCGTTTTATATCCCCCAATATTCCATGATTGTCTGTCGTCACTGAAAACTCCAGTCTGAAATCCATTTTTTCATGAGCATACTCACCAATATGCTCTGGATGGGATTCATACCCACGCTCTTAAGTCACCAGGCGCGCAAAAGTCGCAAAAGATTGACCTTAATCTGCCCGCCCAAAAACACAGATGAAGTGGAAACTGCTCCCCACGCCCAAAACACTTTCCACCCGGATATCCCCTGCCATCATCTTCACCAGCTCCTTTGAAATGGCGAGGCCAAGACCGGTTCCCCCATACTTGCGGGTGTTCGAGTTGTCTGCCTGGCTGAAGTTTTTGAAAATATCCTCCAGCTTTTCCGTGGGGATCCCAATGCCGGTATCCTTCACCGTGAATTCCAGTCTCACTTTCCCGGGGTTCGGTTCTTCCATCATCCTCACAGAAACATCAATCTGGCCCTCGAATGTATATTTGACAGCATTGCCGATGAGATTTGAAAGGATCTGCCTCAATCTGAACGGATCCCCGACAAGTTGGCCCGGTATGGAATTCTCAACAAAGGTTCCCAGTTTCACCCTTTTCTTCGTGCTGGCCAGCCGGAACAAGGCTGCCGAATCCTCGAGCACTTTCCTGATGCTCAACGGCACTTCTTCGAATTTCATCATCCCGGCTTCAATCTTCGAATAGTCGAGGATGTCGTTGATGACGGCCAGAAGCAGATTCGACGATTCCCTGGACACGCGGAGGAATTCCTCCTGCTCTTCCGTCAGCGGCGTCATTTCCAGAAGCTGCATCATGCCCATGAAACCGTTCATGGGTGTCCGCAGTTCGTGGGACATGTTGGCCAGGAACTGGCTTTTGGCCGCATTCGCCCTCTCCGCTGCTTCCTTTGCCCGGATGATTTCCTTTTCGGCATTTTTGCTGTCCGTGATATCCTTGACGACATGGACAAAAGAACTGAAATTGCCATGCACGTCCTTGATGGGCCAGGCCTGCAGCAGGAACATCCGATCGCCCATCCTGCATTCGTTCTCCGCATTTTCGCCCGTCGCGAGGGCGCATGTACACGGGCATTCCGGGACGGGCCCCAGTGTGTGGTGAACATATTGAAAACACTTTTTTCCAATGATCTGCTCCTTGGGCAACCCGATGCTTTCCGCTCCGGCCCTGTTGATGGCCAGGAACACATAGTCCGATGAAACGACGCTGATGATGTCGGAAATGGCATCGAACGTGTTGACCCAGTTGTCATTAGAAACCTGCAGACTTTCCCTCAGCTCCTTGTTTTCCTTTCGTGTCCGGGCCTCCGCCAGTTCCCGGCTGATGACTTCCGGCAGCCGCATCAGGTTGTTCTTCATGACGCAGTCGTGACAACCGGCCTTCATCAGACTGATGACGTTTTCCTCCCCGATTGCGCCGGTAATCACGATGAAAGGGATATCCACCTTGTATTCCTTCAAAAGGGTGAGTACGTCAAACGGGTTGAATGTTGGCATGGCGTAATCACAAAGGGCGATATCCCATGAACCTTCCTGCAGAAGCATTTTCAAATCGCGCGCGTTGTCCGCCAGACTGGCCTCCACCCGATAGCCGGCATCGGATAAATTGGCCAATACAAGCTCCGCATCTTTCTCGGAATCATCGATCATCAAAACCCGCAGCAAAACACTCAATATCCTCACCTGCTTCTTCAAGACTTTCCTGTGCTTGCTGAGCAAGAGCAGCTACTGTCATTGTATACTATTCTTGGTGCGATTGCATCCTTTCAGGGTCCCGGCTGCCGCATACCCGTTCATGCAATGTCGTTGTAAAAACAACAAGTTCCCCTTCGGATATTGCACCGGTTTCCGTATGCCTCAAAACGGATTTCCTTCAAGCCACACGGCGATGTCTGCCAGCGCATTGCTGATTTCAAATGGTTCCGACCGAATATATACCAGCCCTGCCTGAGCGTCAACCACCTGTGACTGCATATCCCTGATGCGTTCTGCCAGTGAACCCGCCAGAAATGGTGTCCCTTGCAGCGCCTGGGACACCAGGGGCGCAATTTCCGGCATCATGCTGTCCGACCAGACCTTCGCTTCCTCTACGATGGCTTTGCGAGTTATAAATCCGATCTCGAGACCGCCCCACGAAAATCGCGTGCGGATGGACATGGTGAATTCCGCCGTCTTTCCATAAAGCCAATCCCATGAAGCATTTCGCGCTGCCAGAAGGCGGACGGCATTCGGCACTTGTGAAAGATCCGTCCGATCCATCTTCTCCGGCACGCCATATATTTCAGAAAAGCTTTCTGCAACCAGCTCCATGACCTTATCAGCTTGCATTTCAGGAACAAGCTCATTGAGGTTCATCACGCGCGCCCGGACCGATGCGACCCCTTTCCCGGTCAGTTTATCCGGATTAACCTGCAGAAAGCCGCCAAGTCGGGACATATCGGTGCCGACAAGGATCGTCCCGTGATGCAGCGAGGTCGTTTTCCGGTGAAGGAAAGCATTCCCGGAAAATTTTCTTCCTTCGATGGTGATGTCATTCCGACCCGTTTGAACAGCCATGAGACCGGCTTTCCCAAGCGCTCCGATGATGACCGATCCTTGCCGCGCCACGTCGTAATCCGCCCTGGGCACGATGAATGAAAAATTCAGATTCCCCATGTCATGGAATACGGCCCCGCCACCCGTCACCCTTCGGGCAAGCTTCACGCCATCCCGGCCCATGGCGGCCATGTCGCACTCACGCCAAGGATTCTGATTGCATCCGATGACCACCGTATCATGATTCTGCCACAGGAACAGGATGGTCTCATCCGCTCCGGCCGATTCTACCAGATACTCCTCATATGCAAGGTTCAAATAGGGATCGAGGCCGGAGCCAATGATGATTCTTGTTGTCATCCTTCATCTCCCCCGGTCGCCATGCATTGGCACAGCACGGGCTTTCTGGCTGCACCCACCTCATCCAGCCTGTTGACCGGCATGTTGTATGGGGCATGCATGAGGTAATCCGCATCCGTTTCCGCCATGGCGGACAGCCTCAGCATCTCGTCCGCAAACCGGTCGAGGGTCTCAAGGCTTTCCGTTTCCGTCGGCTCCACCATCATGGCTTCCTTCACAATCAGCGGGAAGTAGACGGTAGGCGGGTGCATGCCGGCATCCATCAGGTTCTTGGCCAGCACCAGGGCCGTGACCCCTTTGGCTGCCTGCTTTTCTGCAGACATGACGAATTCGTGCATGCATATCTGCGGAAATGGAATCGCATACGCTTCGGACAGTCGCACCCGCAGGTAGTTGGCGTGCAGTACGGCGAGTTTGGAAGCAAGGTGCAGACCCGTATTCCCCATGGTCCTCATGTAGGCATATGCCCGGACAAGGATGCCGAAGTTCCCATAAAATGCCTTCACTTTCCCGATGGATTGCGGCCTGTCATAGGCTCTCCGGTACATCGTGCCGGATTCCATGGGACCTTCCCTTGACAGGGTTTCAGCTTCTACCCGGTTCAACTCTTCTGACTGGCTTCCGTTTTCCATTTTCACAATGACCGGAATCGGAAGGAATGGCGCCAGGTGCGCCTTCACCATCACGGGCCCGGCTCCCGGACCGCCTCCGCCATGAGGTGTTGAAAGCGTTTTATGGACGTTGATGTGGGCAATGTCGAAGCCCATGTCTCCCGGGCGTGTCACCCCCATGATGGCGTTCATGTTGGCGCCGTCATAATAGAGCAATCCGCCGGCCCCGTGGACAATCTGTGTGATTTCCGAAATGTCCGGTTCGAACAAGCCCAATGTGTTCGGATTGGTGAGCATCAGGCCGGCCGTATCAGATCCGACTGCTTTCCGCACGACTTCCGGGGAAACACAGCCGCGAGTGTCCGAAGGGAGCACTACAACCTGGAAGCCTGCGAGTGTGGCTGAAGCGGGATTGGTGCCGTGGGATGAGTCCGGCACGAGGATCTTCGTTCTCGCGGAATCCCCTCGCGAAAGGTGATAGGCCTTGATGATCGACAGCCCGGTGCTCTCCCCCTGGGCACCCGCCGCAGGCTGAAGGGTTGCCGCGTCAAGTCCCGTCAAGGCGCAGAGCATCTCTCCGAGATTGTACATCAGCCGAAGCGCGCCCTGCACTTCCCCATCGGGCTGGAGCGGGTGGATCTGAGAAAAACCCGCAAGTCCGGCCATGTCCTCATTGAATTTCGGATTGTATTTCATGGTGCAGGAGCCGAGTGGATAGAATCCGGAATCCAGCCCATGGTTCTTCTGCGACAGTTCCGTGAAATGGCGCACGACGTCGGGTTCGGAAACGGAGGGCAACGGCAGCGAACCCGAATGGAGCGAAGAACAGCCGAACCAATGTCCGGGATCGATGTGTGGAACATCAGCAAACGGTGGGTTCGCGCCAATCCTGCCCCGCCTGTCCATTTCGGTAATGAGCGGTGTCTTTCTCCAATGACTCATGATATGCCGCCTCCATTCATCGTCACGTTGCCCGGCCGCAATGCCGTCATTTTTTTTGGCGGTGAAGCATTAGTCCCGGCATTCCTCAACAAGGCCTTTATCTGGGCATTTGCCAGCAAAACCTCGCAGAAACGATCCATTTCTTCGCGGGTTCTTTTTTCCGTCACCGCAATCAGCCATGCCCCATTTCCTTGGGCATCCTTCCATTCGGGGCAGCAGTCTGAAAGATCCATCCCGCCGAGGATCCCCGCATCATGGAGGATGCGGTTCATTTCTGCCGGTGGCAAGACCGGCCAAATGGCGAATTCGCGAAAGAAAGGAGTATCGAACACAAGGGAGGCAATTCCCGC
>JANYKF010000241.1 GCA_025361665.1 Clostridiaceae bacterium | reverse complement strand
TACATGTACATGGGAACGTGTGATCCATTTCATGATGGTTTCCTCCAATCGGCAATACAGCATGTCGGCATTTCATTGTCTTGGCATTTCCGTGTCTTGGCATTTCATTGTTTTGGCATTTCCGTGTCTTGGCATTTCATTGCTTTGGCATTTCATTGTTTTGGCATTTCATTGCTTTGGCACTTCACAATTCACATACCATGATATACTTCCCACACCCTTTTCGATAGTGGTCATGGATTTCCTTCAGCAATCGAAAACTCAATGGCGAAGTCTCAAACCGACTCAGTCCGCCGACTGAACCGCAGGCTTCTGACTCAACCGCATGAACAAGAACAACCCCAGCACCATCACCATCGCTCCTGCCGCCTGAACAATCGAAAACTTCTCCTGCAGGAACAGCAAGGCGATCAGAACTGCGAACAGGGGTTCGGTCAGGTTCAGCATGGCGGTTCGTTCCGGCCCCAACCGTTTCAAGGCGCGAAAGAAAAGCAGGAAACCCATCACATTGGAAACGACAACCATCAGAATAATGGCGATCCAGGCACTGGGCGCAAAGGCAAGCCGGAATGTTCCGGTGACCACCGCGGCCACTGTCATCGTCAAGGCATTTGCCAGGGAAACCAAGGCATTGGTCACGACAGGATTGACGTCGGCTGCCAGCTTGTCAATCCGGACCATGTAGATTGAATAGGAAACCGCCGCAAGAAGGGCGAAAAGGATGCCCAGGAGATTCAGTTGTCCGAGCCCGGGACCCAGCAGTGCGGTCAGTCCGATCAGGCACATCAGTACCGAGAGCCATCCGCCAAGGGAAATCCTGCGTCCGGAAAAGAGTCCAAGGATATTGACCATCAAGGGGAAGGTGAACAAAAGCAATACCGCCACGGAAGAGGGCAGGAGCGTCAGAGACGTGAAGTAAAGGCCGGTTTGCAGAGCAAGGAAAATGCCGGCAACCAGCATGATGCTCCCCATCACGCGGATTGGCGGCAGATTGCGCTTAACCCGAAAGAGTACCCAAGGGACAAGGATCGCCGAAGCCAGGAGATACCGGATGGACAGCAGGGTCAATACCTCCATTCCCCCTGCGTGGGCGGATTTCACCATGGCCGGTATGGCCGCGAAGCAAAGCGTCGCAGTCAGGATGAGGAGGATTCCTTTGCCGTCGTATTTCATGAATCACCTTTCCATCAGTTCCTGTATTGCGTGGGAAATACACCGGTATATTTTTTAAATATCTTATAAAAGTAGTTGGAATCCCAATACCCGACCATTTTCGATATTTCGCTTGCCGGATGTTTTGTCGACAGGAGCAGAGCCTTGGCCTTGTTCACCCGGAGCTTGTTCAGGTAGACGCTGAACACTTCATGCGTTTCATTCTTGAACAGCACGCCCAGATATGGTGCGGAAAGATTGAACTGGGCCGCCAGTGACTGAAGTGACAAGTCCTGGATATAATGGTTGTTGATATATTCCAGTACTCTGTCTACCTGTGAAACCGATTTGCGTTTTTTTTCTTCAATCGCGCAGATAAGCCCCAAGGCAAACTCTTTCAGCCAATCCGACAGATCCTGAGCCTTTTGATTGAGCAGCACCCTTTCTATTGATTTTTGCCCGGACAGCAAGTCCTCGATATCCAGCCCTGTTCGCCTGGCTATGCTGAAACAGCTCGATGTCAGGCAGATGAAGCAGCTTTTGATTTGATGCGGCTTGATATGGCCTTTCACCATCTGTTCATAATAGACTTGATCAATCCAATGCAGGACCTTATCCTTCTGACACTCCATGATGTCATTTTCAAATGTGTCCAAGTCGATTTTCAGGATATTGAAATCTTTCGGCTTCTCGGATTCCACTTCTGAAAACAGCACTTTGTTCATGACGTTGATGTGCATGTAATCCAGCAGGTCCCTGGCATCCTCATAGGAAGCGGATGCTCTGCAGATATCATCAACCGGCCTTCCAACCGTTATCAACATATCGCCCCTTACAAGATCACGCGTTTGATTCAAGATGACATCCAGAACTGCCGAAGTCTCCTTGATATCCTTTGCCAGGCCGTCCAATATCATGACAGTCTGGCCGGCCAGGTTCTGAAAGCCCAAACCAATGCCATGCTTCGCAAGGATGCCCTCTGACAGGCCCTCAATGTCGTCCGGCATCTTCTGCCGACCCTCCCGGTCACCTTTATGGTCAGACTCAAGCCATTTTACAATAGCGACACGGCAAGGAGGTTCCGGAAGCCTGATTCCCAGAAAAGCAGCTTTCTCGTCCAGTTCATCGCTGCTGATGTGATCGCTGATGAGCCGATTGAGGATGTTGGAACGGAGAATGCCCTTTGTTTCCTGCTCTCTCATGGCGCTTTTCTGGTTTTTCCCCAATTTTTCCGTGAGGTTCAGCAGTGTGGAAAACAACTCTTCGCGATCCACGGGTTTCAGCAGATAATTCTCCACCTTGTATTTCATTGCGCTCTTGACATAGGCAAAGTCATCAAAACCGCTCAGGATAACCGTGCTGATGCTGATGGCCTGCTCCGTGAGGGCCTGCAGCAAAGCCAATCCATCCATTACCGGCATTTTTATGTCGCAGATCAGCAGCTGCGGGTGAATGCGGTGAATCAGTTCCAATGCTTCCGCGCCATTTGCGGCGAAACCGGCCACCTCGATATTCAGTTCTCCCCACTCGATGAGGTGCAGCAGCCCTTCCCTTATTCGTTTCTCATCATCGACAATGATCAGTTTCAGCGTATCAGTCACAGGCATCCCCTTCCAGCAACGGATACCTTATGGTCACAGTTGTTCCGTTGATGCCGCTCATCAGGCTCAAGCCATACCGGTCCCCGTACAGAATCCGTATTCTGTCATTGACATTCCGCAATCCAATATTACCTGCATTCAAATCAATTTCGCCTGCAAGCGCTGTCTTTAGTGCCGACAGTTCAGAGTCACGGATGCCCACGCCATCATCGGATATTTCAAAAACGATTTCATCACCGACACGGCTTCCGCTGATTTTCACCATGCCTCCTTCTTTCTTCATGTCGATGCCGTGCGCGATGGCGTTTTCCAGGATGGGCTGGAGGGAGAACTTGATGATGTGATGGTTCAGGATGGATTTTTCAACATCAATCGAAAACTCAAGACGATCCCGCAGCCTGTATTTTTGCAGTTCCAGATAATATGTCAGGTACTGGATTTCCTGTTTGACTGTGACGGTATTGACTTTGTTGCGGATATTCCAGCGGAACAGGTTGCTGAGTATCTGGATCATCTGGGCAATTCTGTCATCTCCACTCATCAATGCTTCCATCCGAAGGGTTTCAAGGGTATTGAAAAGGAAATGCGGATTGATCTGGGCCTGCAGTGCTGCAAGTTCCGCCGTTTTTTGCTTCATGCCGGCAACATAGACCTGACTGATATATTCGTTCAGTCTGGAGCTCATTTTATTGATTCCTACCGCAATGTTCCCAATTTCGTCGTTTCCCTTCACCGAAATCGGACTGTTCAGCACACCGGTTTCGGATAGGTTCATGGCATCGGTGATTAGTCGAACCCGTCCGGCCATCGCCTTGCCGGCAAAGATAATCAGGGCAAAGGACATCAGGATCATCCCGGCAAAAGCGATGAAAAAGATGCGCTTCACGCTGTTTGTCTCAGCCAGGACAGCATCGACCGGGGAGAGACCCGCAATGATGTAATTCACAAGCAAGTTGCGATTCACATACGACAAATATCGTGTGCCCTCATGGAGAATTGTACCTTTATCCGGAGTCAGCACGCTGAAGAACGGCAAGGTACGGTTGGACCAGGTTCCCTTCGAAT
>JANYKF010000230.1 GCA_025361665.1 Clostridiaceae bacterium | reverse complement strand
AATCCGATCGGTACTGCCAGAACCACGGACGAGGATGGATTCGTGACGCAAAGGGACAACTGGACTTCCTGGCATGTCAGTCGCCCTTTCGATAATGAACAGGGAGCGAGGGACTGGCTTCGCAGCCGCACGCGAAAGCTGGAGCAGGCCTCCTTCGACAAGGTATCCGTCACGGCGGAATACCGTTGCTTCATGCTGGATTTGCAAGGGAAGATCGGTGATACGGTCATCCTCAATTACACCATGACCGGCCTCTGTTCCGTCTTCGACAAAATGGGACTTGAACTGTTCACTTACTTCTACGAGGATTTTCCGGATGACATGACAGCCTTCATGGAGGCCTCCATGGAAAGCGAAATCAGACGGGTTCATGCGATCGCAGACAGTGCCTTGTCACCAGCCATCCTGATTGCCGAAGATTTTTCCACCAAGCAGGGACCCATCTTCGGCCCGGAATTCCTTGGTCTGCAGCATTATCCGCACGTCAGACGATTGACGGAAGCATGGCACAGCCACGGCATGAAGGTCATCTATCACAGTGACGGCAATTACAGACCGGCCATCCCCGCGCTGATGGATTGCGGTATCGATGGGTTTTATTGTCTGGAACCAAATTGCGGAATGGATATCGTGGAACTCAAAAACAAGTGGCCGCAGATGGTTTGGGCCGGTGGGGTGGATGGCGTGGATTTGATGGAGTTTGGAACGCCGGATCAGGTACGCGCGGAAGTCAGCCGGCATATCCTTGAAACGCGGGCGCTGGAAACCGGCGGCATGTTTGTGGCGTCTTCCAGCGAGATCAACCCGCCTGTCAAACCTGAGAACTTCCGTGCCATGGTGGAAGCCGCCGGGTCGTTGAGAAATATGAAATGGAGATGAAGGAGCCATTATATGGAGCTGCAGTGGCAGGCAGACTGGATCTGGTTTCCGGGCATGCGTCAACAACCGAATTCATATTTCCAAGCCAGAAAGAACTTCGAGCTGGGAGATGCCTGTGAAAGCGCTGTTCTTCACATATCAGCGTATACGGATTACCTGTTGTACATCAATGGCGTTTTTGTGGGCAGGGGGCCCAGCCCCTCCAATGGCAAGGTGATGACATATGATACCCATGACATCACCGCCTTTCTGAAAATCGGAATGAATTCGATCGCCGTGCAGGCACATAACTATGGCGTGGGTGTTCATTGGAACCCGGCCGGGCCAGGCGGTCTCATCGTGCAGGCGGAGATTTGTACGGCAGGCAGTATGATGACGCTGACCACCGATGAAACCTGGAAGGTGGAAAAAGCACGGTGCTTTGACCCGTGTTCACCAAGGATGATGTTTTCCTGCCGGTATCTCGAGACTTTCCACATGGATCTTTATGAGTTGGACTGGAATGCCACCGGATATGATGACAGTGCCTGGAGTAAACCGGAAATTATTGGGAAAATGCCTGTATTCCCGTATGAGCGGTTGATCCCGAGGCCGATTCCATTCCTGAGGGAGGAGCACCTGGAGCCGGTGGCGGCAGAAAAAGCATCTGTTTCCGTGGAAGGGTTCCATGCAGTCAGTTTCAAGGACATTGGAAAACAATGCCCTGCAGCTCTCTATTACGCAACTTCCTATTTTCACAGTGATTCAAAGCGTGAGTATGTGCTGCTGCTGAGCTGCGATGATGCCTTCGCCATATTCCTGAACGGCCAAAAGGTGCTCGAACAGAGCTATAACGAGGAATTCATAAGGATGAGCCTCTTCTTCGGACGGGAAGAGTATGAACAGTTCCACAATGGCATCGGCTCCCGCAAGGAACAGGTTTCAGTTCAACTGGAAAAAGGCTGGAACAAACTGACCGTCATTGTGGACCAAGGTGCGCAGGGCTGGGGCTTTGCGATGGGATTCCACGATGGCAGTGTGGATGACAGCTCGATTGATCTCCACCAATTCAAGGTGGATGACCGCACGGACATCCGGCTTGTACCGCTGCGATTCCTTTCCGGGCCGGGCGGGGAACCGTCCTGCTGGGAACTCAGCGGCCCGTTTGAAAG
>JANYKF010000216.1 GCA_025361665.1 Clostridiaceae bacterium | reverse complement strand
TATCCGATGGCGGGTTGCTATCCGATGGCGGGTTGCTATCCGATGGTGGGCCGATATCCGATGATGGGTTGCTATCCGATGATGGGCCGATATCCGATGACGGGTTGCTATTGTCGCTGTTGCCATGATTTTTTTCTTCATCTTGCCTGCTTGTGCCACGCTGTCCGGATTCTGTCATGGATGACCTCTGCTCTCCCACTGTTTGGGTTGAAATGGTAGTCAGGAAACCTGTTGTGCTTCCATCAAGGATGTGCCCGATTTTCCTGCAGGTCCTTGTTGTTTCACGGTACGCATTTCATTATATCACACTGATCAATTGCAATTACTGGTTTCCATCCATCCCTGGTTTCCATCCATCCTTGGCTTCCATCCATCCCTGGTTTCCATCCATCCCTGGTTTCCATCCATCCCTGGCTTCCATCGACCCTTCATCGCATGAATACCAAATCGTCCGCACATACCAATTCCCGGAGCCCGAGGTATGCCATGAATTCCGACATGCATGACCCCAACGCGTTTTTCATGGCTGCGTCAGGTTCCACACCGGGTTCCCACCACCAGCCCTTCACCGTCAGCGTTCCTATTTTCTTGTCGCGGACCGGTTCGAACCGGGCGATGAACCGTTCCCCATACAGGACCGGAAGAACATAATAGCCATAGTCCCTTGTCTTGGCTGGTTTATAGACTTCCCACCGGTAATCGAACCCGAAAAGCCTGGCCAGCAGCTTCCGCTCCCACAGCAAGTTGTCAAGAGGGGCAAGGAAGAAAGCTTTTTCCTTCAGAGGATTTTCACCTCTGGGATCAAACCTTTCCAGGTCAATCGTCCGTGCATAAAGGGGAACATCAAAACCATCCACGTCAACTCGTCGTATCCTCCCGACCTCCTGCAACCGTTCAACGGCTTTTTCCCGCGCTCCTTTGCCGATATCGGAGAGTCCTACCCATGCATCTCCGGACTTAGTCCATAAAAGGCCAACGCCACCGATGCGCCGTTCCACGCCTGCCATTTCGAATGCATCCCGGGACGGATTCGGGTCCAGCGCTCCCAGCAAGTCATTTCCAAGGTGTCGCTGCGCCAGATCGTAGTATTTCCGGGTATGAACCTTATGGTGAACAACAAGATCACCCCAGAGGTACATGCTTTCCATCACAGCCCTTGCCGCGCGGGTGGGTCCCCATCCCCACTCCAGCAGGTGGTTCATGTCGAGGTCCCCGGAACAGAGGGGCCCTCTCGCTTCCACTTCGCGTCGAACAGCATCAACAAGCGGGGCAATGCCACGGTGTTCCCGCATGTACCAATCCCTTGCCTCCTGACGGCGGCGAGTGAAAAACGGCCAGTCTTCAGCAAGGTAAATGGACATGACTTTATCAAGGCCGTCCAGCAAACGGCGGTCCGCATACAGGCATTCCGCCAGCATGGATGCGCGATATCCGGGGATGCGAGCCTGCAATACGAGGTCCGCATTTCTACCGACTGGATCGAGCGCATCAAACTGGATGCAGCCGACCCGCCGGATGTAGGAAACCACTCCATCTTTGCCGAAAAAAGCCGGCTTACCGGTCAAACCGTGGTGTTCAAGCAGAAACCGGATGGCCTCGGAACGGTCCCAGGAGATTTGTACAGGTTTTGCCATCATGTCCGCCCTACTCCTTATCTAAGAAATATGATGCTGCCTCAGGCATCGCATTTGCATTCACTACGTTTGCCCGAATATGCCCTGGGCTAAAAGAGACACAACGGCAACAGCGATCCAGCAGCACAAGCCAAGGAGAATTGGCTTGGACCCGCTGGTCATCAGCTTTTTCAGATCCGTATTCAATCCGATGGCGGACATCGCCATGACAATCAGAAATTTTCCTGCCGCGACAAGCCCTGCTGATACTGCTTCCGGGATTGGCAGAAACGTATTCACGCATCCGGTCAAAACGAATCCGAGAACAAACCACGGAAACACCTTCCGCAGCGAGAAACGGCCCGTCTTCCCATTTTGAATTTTTCTTGCGGCATGGATGGCCAAAACGAGGGTTACCGGCACAATCATCAGGGTGCGTGTGAGTTTGACGATGGTGGCAATGGCCAATGCGCCGTTGTTCCCGGCTTGTCCGCTCCAGGCCGCACCCGCCGCGACGACGGAAGAGGTATCGTTGATCGCGGTTCCCGCCCATATCCCGAATCCTGCATCCGACAACCCCAGCAGGCGGCCAAGAAGCGGAAACAGAAACACGGCAATGACATTGAACAGAAAAATGGTGGAGATGGCATGAGCCACTTCCTCATCCTTCGCCTGGATGATGGGCGCCGTGGCTGCGATCGCCGAGCCTCCGCAAATCGCGGTTCCCACGCCGATCAGGATTTTTTCATTGGACGCTATCCCCAGGGCTTTGCCCATGAGCCATGCAGTCAGAAAAGCGGCTGCCAATGTGAAGACCATCACGGAAAGGGATTGCATGCCGACTTGCAGCACCCTTGCCATATTCATTTCAAAACCCAAAAGGATAATGGCGCACTGGAGCAGCTTTTTCGAGGTGAACCGGATACCGGCAGAAAAGGTCTTTCCCGTCATGCCTTTTTGGGCAGGATTCACTTCACGACGCCTAAGCAACTGGCCTGCGAGGATGCCCGACAGGATTCCGAACACAGACCCGCCGACAATGGGAATTGATTTCCCAAGCATGAAGGCCACGAAGGCAATCAATAGGCAAAGCCCGACTCCGGGAATCATTTCCCTGTACTTGTTTTTATCCAGGGTAGTCCGGCCGCTGTTTTGCTTTTTCATCTCCGGGACGGTTTCAAATTGCTTGTTCATGAGCCCCCTGTCAGGATCCGCAATGATCCCGCATTCCCCCAAAAGAAAAGCAACCGCTTCGATGCAGTTGCTTTCGTTTTGGAGGTGCCACCCAGATTTGAACTGGGGGATGAGGGTTTTGCAGACCCTGGCCTTACCACTTGGCTATGGCACCGCGCTATTCATTTTACAGGGGAATCTGTAGATCCGTCAAGAGATTTTCCAGAGCTTCCCGCGCGGGCTGCCGCACCGTGTGCGGATCCATGAAAGCGGGAAAGGAGGCCAGGCCTTCCATACGGGCATTTTTCGCTGACACTTCTCCGTTTCCTGTTTTATAACCATTCCAGATTCACCTGATACCTAAAAATGATTCTCGTGCAAAAAGTCGATTTTCGATTTTTCATGCAAGTTGCATTTTGCAACTTGCATGCATCCGGCGGCAAATGCCGCCAGATGGCACCGAATCACGTGATTTGGTGTGTTGAAGGCACAAAATGTGCCTTCAACATGCAGGA
>JANYKF010000182.1 GCA_025361665.1 Clostridiaceae bacterium | reverse complement strand
TGTTGAAGGCACATTTTGTGCCTTCAACACACCAAATCACGTGATTCGGTGCCATCCGGCGGCATTTGCCGCCGGATGCATGCAAGTTGCAAAATGCAGCTTGCATGAAAAAGTCGAAAATCGACTTTTTGCACGAGAATCAAATGGGGAATTCAGGAACAGTGAATTCGGGAACGAGGTGAATGAGAAATGGGAAATGACATCCCCGATAAAAACCTGTTTATGAGGTGTCCCGCTTTGAACCCGAAGGCGGTTTCCGATTTGCCGGACCGTTATCATGTGAGGACCTGCAGGCGAAACGAATTGAGCATATGGAAAGCAATGCCTTTCGACGATCCGAAAGCGGCCGAGGAATATCAGGCCTGTATGACAAAGTATTTTCAGGATGTTTACGCTCAAAAGGAAAGCCTGTTCTTTGAAAAATGCCTGTTTGTGTGCGATGACAAGGATACCCCTGTCGGAACCTGTTTTGCGTGGAAAGCCCACGAAACGATAACCACGGTCCATTGGTATAAGGTTATGAAAGACTATGAAGGGAAAGGGATAGGAAGGGCCTTGCTCTCCGTTGTCATGAAAAGCCTTTCATTGAATGACTATCCCGTCTATCTCCATACACAGCCGTCAAGCTTCAGGGCAATCAAATTATACACTGATTTTGGGTTTGCCCTCTTGACAGACAGTATCGTCGGCAACCGGAAAAATGATTTGGAAGAGTGCCTGCCAATTCTGAAAGCGCATATGCCAAAAGCGGATTTTGAGAAATTGAGGTTTGAAAAAGCACCGGATATTTTCCTGGAAGCTGTGAAATCATCAGAGATTGAACAATTCTGAATACGCGGTTTTCCTGGCATGGCACAAAGATGCTCTAAGCTTTGGAAACCCCCGCACGGGCAAAGCTGAATGGAAAAAAATGAATGGGGGTGCCTCAAGACTTTCGTTTTGAGACACCTCCATTTTCATGACAGCATTGCTTGTACCGGACGCCTATTTGAACTTGTTCTTCAGGCTGTCGTTGATCGTCTGGCTGATGCCGCGGGCCGTTTCCTGTGCGGAACGGGCCATGTCCTGCGCAGCCTTGCGGAGATTTTCCGCGATTTCGGGGCCTTTGTTTTGCCATTGTTCCTTGAATTCATGACCCTGTTTTTTCCATTCTTCCTTGAAAGATTTCCAATCCGGGTTGTTTTTCCATTCGTCGGTCATCTTTTTCCAGTCTCCGCCCCAGTTGGTTTCGTTGCAGCCTTCCGGACCATTTCCACCGCAGGAGGCCTGCCCCTGGATCTCCCCGCAGTCGAGATTGCCGCCGGCGCTTGCATTGCCCTGGATCTCCCCGCAGTCGAGATTGCCGCCGGCCATGGCGTTGCCGCCGATGTCACCGCAATCCATGTCTCCGCCCGCGTTCACGGCTTCGCCAATGTCCCCGCAATCCATGTCTCCAGCTGCCGCGGCATTGCCGGAAATATCGCCGCATTTAATGGAACCGTTTGCGCTGGCGCTGCCCGAAATGTCTCCGCACTGCAGGTCGCCGTAACAGGTTACGTCCCGCACTTCGCCATCGAGTTTGACGTGGAATTCCCCGCGCCCTTCCTGGGTGCAATGAAGCCGGTGTCCGATGAAGGCCGCAATGCGAACCGTTTCATCGTTCGGCCAGGGGATGAAGGTGTTTCCAGACGCCTCCGCCGGGTTTTCACCGGGAGCGGACATCGGAGGAACAGAAGGTGGGGGTGCGACTGGCCTGGCCGGCGGTGTCGGCATCAAGGGTGACTTCGTGGTCATTGCCGCTGTGGCGGCGGCCACGGCGGAAGCGATTGTTTTCTCCAGAACCGCATCCATGAGCCTTTCCGCGTCTTCCAGCGAGATCTGCCCATCGCGCAGCATTTCCAGAATGGAGCGTCCTGTTTCGTTCATACGGTTTTCCTCCCCAATTTGAGCCGTTCCACGGCTTCTTCGACGGATATCTCCTTGCTCTTCAACCGGCTGAGCACGTCCGTGTCTTCCGGGTCCGGGACCGGCTCCGGCCTCACATCGTAGCCCAGGCTGCGGATGACGTTTTCCAGGGCCTTTTTCACGGTCGGATAGGATAATCCCAGCTCCGACTGCACTTCCCGCAAGTTGCCCTGGGTGCGGATGAAGATTTCGACAAACCTCAACTCTTCCTTTGACAACGCATTGAACGGGGAAAGATCGAATTCACCGCGTATCGTGATGTCACAGCTTTTGCAGCCCAGTTCGCGGACATGCATCCGGCCGCCGCAGACCGGGCAGGCACCAATAATTTCCTTGCGCATGTTCTACCTCCTGTTGGATGACGGATCTTCCGGGTTTGAATCCACGAATGGATGGAAAGGGGATCCCTTAGCAATATCATACGCCTGAAAGTTAAAAAAAACAATCACAAAGTTGATAAAATTAATATTGGAATTGAATTAGTTTATTTTTGTTATCACGGATGGAGGTATTGCTTGAAAGAGCGAAGAAAAGCAGTGGGATTACCATAAAAAGGATTTCCTTGAACCGTTTCTGCGCATGACGTATAATGATGGAACGGTTGACGCCGGGGTGTAGCGCAGTTGGTAGCGCGCGTGGTTTGGGACCACGAGGTCGCCTGTTCGAGACGGGTCACCCCGACCAGGTGCCCGAAATGCTTTCATTGCGAAGTGTTTCGGGCTTTTTCATATTCAGTGCAGCACCATTTCCGGCATGAGTGTTCATGGATTTGCGATCCGGGGAGGCAGCATATGGAGCGGACGCCCTGAATGTCAACATCCTGAATCGCGAACAGCTGGAAGAGGCCATCCTTCATCCGGATGAATACCCGGAACTGACAATCCGGGTATCCGGCTGCGCCGTCCATTTCAACCGCCTGTCCCCGGACCAGCAGCGCGAGGTCATATCCCGGACCTTCCACAGCCAGCTTCTTGTTTAGGCTTTCCAACCACTGGGAAAGAGGGTCCTCCTGATGCGTGAGCGGCCTGATCGCCATCGCTTGAACAAGCGCGCGTCATGATGTACCATTACCCTGATGGTCATGCGTTCAGCATGGTTGTCCTTGTTTCAGACCTTGTTTCTGACCTTGCTTCAGACCTTGCTTCAGACCTTGTTTCAGATCTTGCTTCATGCTTCGAAAGGCAAGGATTCCGAACCGTCAAACAATAGAAGATGCCGATGGAGGTGCGCCATGGATGAGAATGGGTTGAAGATGCTGACCGAATGGAACATGAAAATGGATGCCGAAGACAGGATTCCCCTCTGGGAACCGGGTAAAACGCCTGATTTCCAGGCCGCATACAACCAGCGAGAGCCGTCCGTCGTCGCTTTTCTTCCGAAAAGCCAGCCGGCGGATTCTGCCCGCGGGTACGGAGCCATCCTCGTCTGTGCCGGGGGCGGGTTTTCCATCAAGGCGCCCCACGAAGGCTGGCCGATCTGCGAATGGCTCAATCAAAACGGCATTGCGGCCTTTCTGCTGGATTACCGGCTCTCCCCCTACCGGCTGCCGACGATCATCGGGGATGCCAAAAGGGCCATGCGCTTCATCCGCCACCACGCGGCGAAATGGAACGTCAATCCGGACAAACTCGGTATTCTCGGCTTCTCGGCCGGGGGCCAGATCACGGTGTCCGTCTCCACGATGTTCGATGACGGCGATCCGCAGGCCTCCGATCCGGTTGAACGCACTTCCTGCCGACCCGATGCGCAGGTGCCCTGCTACCCCGCCATCTCGCTGATCAGCCGGGATGACAAGGAGGAAGGGTGGCAGGCCTGGGTCAACTCGCTGCTGGGGCCCGAGGCCTCGGAAGATCTGGCGCGCCGGTACTCGGCCGAGTGCAACGTCCGGAATACGACCCCGCCGGCGTTTCTTTGGGGAACCTGTGACGATTTCCTGTACAAGTTCTGGCCCCCGTATCTGGCCGCCCTGAAAGAAAAGGGCATTTCCTTCGAGAGCCATATCTTCTCGAACGGACCTCACGGAATGGGTTTGGCGCCGGAACACCCGACAGCCTGCGCCTGGCCGGAACGGGCCGCTGCCTGGCTGAAACTGCAGGGTTTCTAACGCCGTGGTGCCATTGGCTGCTGCGCAGGCTTAACGCCGTGGTGCCATTGGCAGCTGCGCGTGTTTCTAACGCCGTGGTGCCATTGGCAGCTGCGCAGGTTTAACACCATGGTGCCATTGGCAGCTGCGCAGGCTTAACGCCGTGGTGCCATTGGCAGCTGCGCAGGTTTAACGCCGTGGTGCCATTGGCAGCTGCGCAGGTTTAACGCCGTGGTGCCATTGACTACTACGCAGGCTGTGTGTTAATGTGAGTAAATACATGAGAATACCCATGCTGCCTCGGGGCAGCACACACGAGCATGTGAATGCGGCTTCGCCGTATTTGCACGCCAATGCTTGAAAAGGAGGGCCGCGCCATGAGCCATGGACCATCGACCGAGTGGAAAAAGGACACATCGTCTGCCTACAAATCACGATTGGGCGTCTGGATGTTCCTCGTTTACGCTGTTGTTTACGCCACTTTCATCACGATGAATGTAGCCGCTCCCTCCCTGATGCGCGCGGACGTCGGAAGCCTGAATGTCGCCATCATCTTCGGTTTCGGCCTCATCATCCTTGCCGTCATTCTCGCTTTCGTCTATAATTTCTTTTGCTCGCGTGCCGAACGCAAGGCAGAAAAGGGGGAAGCATGAATTACGTAGCGTCGCCTTGGGCCGTTGCCATTTTTATAGGCTTTGTCGTATCCGTGCTCCTCATCTCGTACCACTTCGCCAGAAAAACCCGCTCGGCATCCGCTTATTTCACAGCCGGAGGATCCATCCACTGGTCGGTCAACGGAATCGCCTTCGCCGGCGATTATCTGTCTGCGGCTTCTTTCCTCGGCATATGCGGCATGATCGCCACCTATGGTTATGACGGATTTCTCTATTCCATCGGGTACCTCGCAGGCTGGGTCGTCGCGCTTTTTGTCGTGGCGGAGCCGATGAAACGCCTTGGGAAATACACGTTCACGGATGCTTTGGATTCTAAGTTCAACTCCCGCGGCATCCGTCTGATGGGCGCCATCAGCACGCTGCTGGTCTCGCTCTTTTACCTGATTCCGCAAATGGTCGGTGCCGGGACACTTGTCACGCCGCTGCTCGGACTTCCCCACGAAGCCGGTGTCATCATGGTCGGCATCATC
>JANYKF010000179.1 GCA_025361665.1 Clostridiaceae bacterium | reverse complement strand
AAAGACGAATGGCGTACAACAAAACGACTGTTGCGCAACTCATAAAGAGAGGCGTTACGAATGCTTGAGCGTAGTGCGGTGAAAGTCGCAAGCTGCGTTCTTATGGGGGAAGGGGACCGAGAGGTCCCTGACCTACCAGATTCCCAGATGCACCGGATATATGTGCAGCCTGGGGCGCAAACCTTTGGGATGACCGGCTGGAAGCACCTCATGGGCGGTTCCCGGCCGAAGCGGGCAGATGCCCGGAAGAAAGGAATGACGCAGCCAAGATGAGAGTCAACGGTGAAACAGATGGAATCCGGCAATCCACCCTGGAAATGCTGGACAACCTGTATGACATGCGCCTGCCGCAGGATCAGCTGTGGACGGAGGAGCTTCTTGTAATCCTCGCAGCCGCCACAAGCCAGATCAACCGTGAAATCGCCATTTATCTCGACCGGAAAGGCCGCATCACGGATGTTGGCATCGGAGACAGCAAAACCGTTGCGCTGGGCGCCGTCGAGGGCAAGCGCAATGGCCGCCGGCTTTCCGGCATCCGCTGCATTCATACCCATCCCGAGGATTCCGGCATGCTGTCGGCCGTCGATGTCAGCTCGCTGAAGCAGTTGCGGCTGGATGCGATGATCGCCGTCGGAATCCGGGAAGGAACTGCGCAGGAGGTGTTTGTGGGGGTCGCATCACCGGCCGATCCGGATGAATGCGATATCCTCGGGCCCTATCGGCCTGAAAAGGAAGACTTTGCCGCCCTGCTCGAATACATCGGCGATGCGGACAAGGCTCTCCGGGAACGGCAGGACGGATTCGAAAGCAAGCCCGGCGACGGATCGGAGCGCGTCGTGCTCGTCGGGATGAAAACACGGGATGATCGCGAGCTGAACGGCATGGGCGAGGCGGAAGTTTCCTTCCTGGAACTGGAAGAGCTGGCCCGCACGGCTGGGGCACACGTCGTCGGGAAGGTGATGCAGCGGCGGGATGCACGCAATGCCGCCACGTTGGTCGGCCAGGGGAAAATCGAGGAAATCCGGATGACCGTGCAGGCATTTGAAGCCGATGCCGTCATCTTCGATGAAGAGCTTTCAGGTGCGCAGCAGCGCAATATCGAGGAGATTGTCGGGGTGAAGGTCCTTGACCGCACCAACCTGATTCTGGACATTTTCGCCCAGCACGCCCGTTCCCGGGAAGGCATCATGCAGGTGGAACTGGCCCAGCTCGAGTACCGGCTGCCCCGCCTCGGCGGGATGGGCGTGTCCATGTCGCGCCAGGGGGCGAGTCTCGGCGGCGGCCTGGGTACAAGGGGCCCCGGTGAATCGAAGCTTGAGACCGACAAGCGGCACATCCGCTCCCGCATTGCGACGATCAAGGGCCAACTTGAGGACGTCCGCCGCCAGCGGGGCGTATTGCGGGGCGACCGCAAAAAGAACGGCGTGCCCGTAATATCCATCGTCGGTTATACGAACGCGGGCAAATCCACGCTGCTGAACAGGCTCACGGAATCAGACGTGCTGGTGGAGGACAAACTGTTCGCCACACTGGATACGACCACCCGCAAGCTGGAGCTGCCGGGAGGCGGCAGCGTGCTGCTGATTGATACGGTCGGTTTCATCCGCAAATTACCGCATAAACTGCTGGATGCATTCAAGGCGACGCTGGAAGAAGTGGTGCTGTCTGATCTGCTGCTCATCACGGCGGACGCATCTGATCCGCAGGTGGCCGACCACATCCGCATTGTCGATGAAATTCTCACGGAACTGGCAGCCGGTGGGAAGCCGGTGCTGATCGTTCTCAACAAGACGGACAAAATGGCGGAAGGAGACCCCCTGCCGATTTTGAACGAAGACAGGCCGGTCCTCCCGATTTCGGCCAGAACCGGTGCCGGAATGGAGGAGCTGAAGAAAGCCATTGAGGAAACCATCTTTTCAAACCGGCTGCGGACGTGGTTCCTGATTCCGTATCACGAGGGAGCCGCACTGGCCTGGCTGCATGCGAACGGCAAGGTTTTCAGGATCGAATATGTGGAATCCGGCACGCTGGTGCAGGCGGAACTCGACAAAAGCCTGCTGCCGCACGTCGAGGCCTTTTTGGCCGAAGACTATCCGGAAGGGGCGGGAGACCTGCCGCAAGGATGAGAAGGGGTCTTCCGTGTCAGCAGGCTGTTTCAAAAGCAGGCAGGTCATGAAAGGGAGTGCAGAATGAAGCAGGCCATGACACCCGGGGAACGTGCCATTGCGGCACTTGAAGGCCGCATTCCCGACGTTGTCCCGCACTTCGAACTGGAATTCCAGCTGGCACCGGAAATGTTCGGCCGCGATCTCATCCCGGACAGCCTCCAAGGGGAAAACCTGAATAAGCTGTCTGTGAAGGAGAAAGAAAAGCAACTCCGTGAAACGGCGGAATTCATCCTTTCGGTATACGAACAGCTGGAATACTCCATCATTCCAGGGCCATATGGGTTGCCGGATCCGGAGACAGCCATGCTGCAGCGCTATCTGCGGGATTTGATGGGGAACGATCGCATGATTGGCTACCATGGGGACGGCACATTCTCCATCCCGAATGGAAATGAAATGTGCGAGTTTGCCTACGCCATCGCCGATGACCCGGATTCGGTGAAAAG
>JANYKF010000168.1 GCA_025361665.1 Clostridiaceae bacterium | reverse complement strand
CTCCACGGAACCGCTCCGGCGCAAGGTCTGCAGGACGCGGATACCGGTCTCGAGCAGCAGCGGATCGCCCATCTCCGGCACGTGCCCGTTGACATATCCGAAAAACCGGATGCCGCGCAGTTCCTTGATTTCCGGCCCTGTTTCCTTTCCTGCGGATTCAAGCACAACCCCGTTGTCATCCAGCAGCAGTCCGCCGCCGAGATAAGGCAGGACCAGGAACGGCACGCGTTCCGTCACGCGAATCCGGACCGTGTGCAGCGGCAGCCAGTCCACGCGGGCCGTGGCCACCCAGGGCAGTTTCCTGACGGCGTCCGCCGCCGTCCCGATGCGCAGCGCGGGCCATTCCCCGCGACGCCAGCGAACGGGCAGGAAAGGATGTGCTCCCGTTTCCAGCCCGGAGGCAGCCAGAATGTCTTCCGCCTTGTAATGGTTCTGCCCGGTGATGTCGATGGTCCGGATTTCCAGCAAGGGAGACCAGGCAAATACGGCCATGAGGGTGCACAGCGGGAGAAACGCGAAAACAATGAAAAATAGAAAACGCTTCATCGGAACATTCCGCCCCTTCTCAGGCGCAGCAGATCATCCACCATTTCCTGGATATCCCTGCCTGCCTCGCGCCGGGCCAGCTTCAGTGCCGCAGCGGACATTCGGCGACGCAGATCACGGTCGTCGAGGAGCGTCCGGATCTGCTCGTGAAGCAGCGCGCCGGACAGATATTTTTCCAGCACGACGACGGAAGCCCCTCGTGCCTCAAGCGAACGCGCGTTGTACTCCTGATGGTTGTCCGCCACGTAAGGGGACGGAATCAGGATGGAGGGAACCCCGAGCACGCAGAGTTCCCCGGGTGTCATCGCGCCGGCCCGGCAAACGGTCAGATCGGCGGCGGCCAGTACGTCATCCACCTCGTACAGGTAAGGAAGGATCTCCACGCCGGGCGGCACATGACCCTCCAGCGCGGCCATCACCTTCCCATGATGCTTCAGGCCGGTGCCGAACAGCATCCGGTAGCCCAATCCTTCCGGATGAGCGCGCAGCATGTCGAGGATCACCCTGTTGAGGGTATCGGACCCGAGGCTTCCGAAGAACACGACCACGAACAGGTCGTTTTTCCCCAGGCCGCACCGGGTGCGCGCGGCCTCCTTGTCGACGGTCATCAGGGACTGCCTCACGGGATTTCCGGTCACCCGGACGCGGGCTCCCTTTGACAGGCGTCCCGCCGCGTCTTCGAAATTGACGGCAACGCGATTGACGAACGGGGCCAGCAATTTCGTCGTGACTCCGGGCAGCGCGTTGGACTCATGGAGAAGGGTGGGAATGCCCTGCAGGACGGCGGCAGAAAGGATGGGGCCGCAGACATAGCCGCCCGTGCCGACCACAAGGTCGGGCTTCCATTCGCGCAGCAAGCTGCCCGCCTGAAAAAACGAACGCAGCAGGGTGAAGAACGTGACAACGGTATCCCAGGAAAGCCTCCGGCGGAATCCGCGCACATCGATAAAGGAGAGCCCGAAGCCCTCGCGTGGAATCAAAATGGCTTCAAGGCCCCTTTTCGTGCCGACAAAGCGGATTTCGGCCATCGGATGCGCTGCCTGGATCCCCCTGGCAATGGCCAGGCCGGGATTGATGTGTCCTCCGGTGCCCGCGGCTGCAATCAGGATCTTCATCGGCGCGTCCTTCCCGCCGGACCCGGCACCTGCTTCGGCGGCGTACCCTGCTTCTGCATACCCTGCTTCGGCGGCATACCCTGCTTCGGCGTACCCTGCTTCGATGCGCCCTGCTCCCGCGTACCCTGCTTCGGCGCACCCTGCTTCTGTGTACCCTGCTTCGACGTACCCTGCTTCGACGTACCCCACAATGGCCGCTGTCCGGCCGGCGGCTGCCGTTCGGGATCCGGCACGACGCCTGGCCGGAAAGCCGGAACCGTTTGTCGCGAAATGTTCAGCAGGATGCCCATGGCCACCATCATGAACAGCAGCGAAGTGCCCCCGGAACTGAAGAACGGCAGCGGGATCCCCGTTGTCGGAATGCTCTTCGTCACAACCGCAAGGTTGAGCATCACCTCGATGGCAAACAGGGACGTGAGGCCGACCCCCATCAGGCCGCCCAGCATGTCCGGCGCATTCATGGAAACGCGCATGCCCCGGATGATCAGCAGGACAAACAGCAGCAGCACCGTCACGGCGCCGATGAAACCCAATTCCTCGGCCAAGACGGCGAAAATGAAATCGCTCTGCGGTTCCGGGATGTACAGGTTTTTTTGGAGGCTCTGCCCCAGTCCGCGTCCGAACAGCGAACCCGAACCGATGGCAATCAGCGAATTGTTGATTTGGTAGGCGTCTCCGGTCGGGTCGTTGTTCTGTCCGAGGAAGGTCATGATTCGGTCCATGCGGTATCCTTCCATCACCATCAGCACCGCGCCGATGGCGACAGCGGGTACGGACACAAGGAGAAAATGCCAAAACTTGGCTCCCGCCGCTATCAGGATGATGAGGGATATGAGCGTGATGATGACAATGGCGCTCATATGGGGCTCGAAGTACAGTTCGGCATCGATGATGCCCACCATCACGAGGTAGGGGACCAGGCCGGACCACAGCGATTTGAGCTTGTTGTGCCGCTGTGAAAGACTGAAGGAAAGCACCAGGATCAAGGCAATCTTCATGAATTCCGAAGGCTGCACGGTCGTGAATCCCAAGTTGAACCAGCGCCGCGCGTCATTGCTGACCCAGCCGACACCCGGGATCAGGACAACACCCAGCAGCAGGATGCCGAAAATGGCCAAAACAGGAGAGATCTTTCCGACGAAATGGTAATCGATCCGGGAGGCCACCAGCATCAGAAACACGCCGAGGAGCGCAAACACGGCCTGTTTGGCAACAAACATGTACTTGTCGCCGAACCGGTACATGGCGTAATAAGAACTCGCTGAAAAAACCATCAGCAGTCCGATGGCCAGCAGGACCAGGACCAGCGTCAAGAGCGGGAAATCAAGATCCTTCCACTTCCGTGTCCTTTTTTCCGCCATGCCCCTCACCGTGATGCCAGGAGCGCCAGCAGTCCAAACAGGATGCCGACACCCGAGAACACCCATACAATCTTGTTTTCCTTCCAGCCGGCCATTTCAAAATGATGATGGATGGGTGCCATCCGGAACACCCGCCTGCCTGTCCGTTTGAACCAGAAAACCTGAATGATGACAGACAGGTCCTCCGCTACGTAGACGATGCCCACGAGGATGAAAAGAAGCGGCATCCCGGCCGCGATGGCCACGGAGGACACGGCCCCGCCCAGCGCGAGGGAACCGGTGTCGCCCATGAAGACCTTCGCCGGATGGAAGTTGTATAGCAGGTATCCGAGGACGCCGCCTGCCATCAGGGCGCTGAAGAGGCGCAAGTCGTCGAGTTCCGCCCGGAACGAGAAAAGGACCCCCAATACGGTCAGGACCACCAGGGTCACGCTGCCGGCCAGGCCGTCCACGCCGTCCGTCAGGTTGACCCCGTTCGTGAATGCAAGCAGGATGAATATACCCAACCCGCCTGCCAGCCAGAAAGGCACGGTCCATGGGGCGTCCATGCCGGCAAAAGGAATGACCAGGTTCCGGATTTCCGTTCCCCCGACCAGGCACCATGTGACAAACAGGACGGCGACCAGGCCCAGCGCCAGCATCTTCTGCCTGCCGGACACCCCTTTACTGCGCTTGCGGACCACTTTGATCCAATCGTCCGCGAAGCCGACCAGGCCGCATCCGAGTGTCACCAGCATGTAGGGCCAGAGATTGAAGCCGGCCAGGCACAAGGGAACACCCACGACTGCCATGGCCGTCAGGAACAGCAGCCCGCCCATCATGGGTGTCCCGTTTTTCGCGTAATGGCTCTTGAGACCCTCCTCGCGCACGGTCTGGCCGATTTTCAGACGGCGCAGCCAAGGTATGAGAACCAATCCGGATAGTGCGGATACGGCGAAAGACAAAAGGAACACAGCAACGGGCAATGGAAGAAACCCAAACAATTTCATCATAGCAACCCTCCGGAAGTGCCAGACTGGGCAGTTGAACCGGAAATCATGGCTGTTTCGGACGGATCCTGTGTTTCCGGTTCAGGGGCTTCGGGGAACAGCCGTCCGACCATCTGTTCGAGCCGGAGCCCGCGTGACGCCTTGAACAGAACGACATCGCCGGATTCCAGGCAATCCGACAGGGCATCTTCGGCTTCCTCCGCCGTGGCGAATCCCTGCATCCGTTTCGCTTTCATGCCCATTTCCAGTGCACCCGACAAGTACCATTTCGCCTCGCTGCCAATTCCGAACAGGAGCCCCAGTTTCAGGGCACCTGCCTGCCTGCCCACATCCAGGTGCGCTTCCCTGGACCAGTCCCCCAGCTCCAGCATGTCTCCGAGAACCGCCACGGTGCGCCTTCCGGCACCGAGTTCCGCCAATACGGAAAGGGCGGCCTTCATGGAGGCGGGTGCTGCATTGTAGACATCATTGATGACTTTGACGCCGCAGCGGTTGAATATGTTCATCCGCATCTTCTCGCCGGCATACCGCTGCAATCCTTCTTCAGCCTCTATCTGGCGCAGTCCGAGCACATGGCAGACCGCAAGGGCCGCCAGGGCATTCGAAACGCTGTGCAGGCCCGGTGCGCGGATGGTGAAGGAGCCATCAATACCGGCAATGCTTGTCTTGAAGGCCATCCCGTTCTCTCCGAGGGAAGCGGCCTCATATCCCTGGACATCGGTCGCCTCATCCATGCCGTAATAAAGGGTCTTGAAGTGAAGCAGCCCGCGCAGGCCTTTCAGCAGTTCGTCCTCCCCGTTGAGGATGACGACCCCGTCCGGTCCCATTCCCTCGATGATTTCCAGCTTGGCACGCAGGATGTTCTGGCGTGAACCGAGTTTTTCGATGTGGGAAAGGCCGATATTCGTGATGACGGCGATGTCGGGCCGCACGATCCGCGAAAGATGGCCGATTTCACCGAGTCCGCTCATGCCGAGTTCAAAGACGGCAGCCTGGTGCGCGTCGTCCAGCTCCAGAACAGACAGGGGCAGCCCGATTTCATTGTTGTAGTTTCCCTTTGTCTTCAGTACATTGTAACGGGTGCTCAGTGCCGCCGCGATCATCTCGCGGGTGCTGGTCTTGCCCACGCTGCCGGTCACCGCCACCACGGGAATGCCGAACCGGTTCCTGTGCCACGCCGCCAGCGCTCCGAGCGCCTTCACGGTGTCTTCGCACCGGACGGAGGGGATTTCAGCCGGCGTATCAGCCTTGCCGTCCACAAGCGCCAGAGCCGCACCCTTGCCGGCCGCCTCCGTCACAAAGAGGTGGCCGTCATGCCTGGGTCCGCGTATGGCGACGAAGAGCATGCCGGGCCTGATCGTCCGCGAATCGGTTGAAATGCCTGTCACCGCGACATCAGAGCCTTGCAGGACACCGCCGCACGCACGGGCGATCTCCGTAGCCGTCATCTGTTTCACCGTTCACACCATCTCTTTCAAAAGCGTTTCCACCACTTCCCGCTCGTCGTAATGGATGGTCCTGTCCTTGAACATCTGATAGGTTTCATGTCCTTTTCCGGCCAGTACGATGATGTCGCCGGTCCGGCCGTTCTCCAGCGCGTGCCGGATGGCCGCGGTCCTGTCTGTGATGACGGTGTAATCGGCGCCGGAAGACAGGATGCCGGCTTCTATGTCCCGCAGGATCTGCTCCGGTTCCTCTGTGCGCGGATTGTCCGACGTGATGATCGTATAGTCCGCCAGACGTCCGGAAATAAGGCCCATCAGGGGGCGTTTCGAGCGATCGCGGTCGCCTCCGCAGCCGAACAGGCTGATGAGCCTGCCTGCCGTGAAGTCCCGCACGGCCGACAGGATGTTCTCCAGGCTGTCCGGCGTGTGCGCGTAATCGATCATGACCGTATAGGGCCTGCCGGGCGTCGGTACCACTTCGACGCGTCCGGGAACCTGTATCTCCGCCAGGCCTGCCCGCACATCCGCCGCCGAAACACCCAGAAGTCCGCATGCGGCGATCGCCGCAAGCGCATTGTATACATTGAACAATCCGGGGGCGGACACCCGGACATCAGCCTGGAACCACGGGGTCACCGCGTGAAAGGAGACACTGTCCTGATGCGTCTCCACCTTCTCGGCCCGGATATCGGCGGAATGCCGGATTCCGTATGTCAGGACGGGACCTGCGCAGGCCTTGATCACGGCGTCGGAAACATCGGCATCCGCATTCACGATCGCGGACCCGCACCGTGCGAAGAGCAGCATCTTGGACCGGAAATAATCGGCCATGTCCGTGTGTTCCGCCCCTCCGATGTGATCCTGGGAAAAATTGGTGAATACGCCGATCTTGAACGGCACAAAATCCACGCGGCTGAGTTTGAGGCCTTGGGAGGAAACTTCCATGGCCACGCTGTCAACCGACCTTTCTCGCATCTTCTCGAACATTTCCTGCAGATCATACGATTCCGGCGTAGTTCTCCGCGCCGGGATGCGCTCGTGGCCGATGCAGTTTTCCACCGTGCCGACAAGACCTGTCCTATGGCCCGCTTTTTCAAGGATTTCCCGGATCATGTAGGTGGTCGTGGTCTTCCCCTTCGTACCCGTGACACCCACCACGTCCATGCCATCCGCCGGGCTGCCGAACCAGCGTGCGGAGACACCTGCCAGCGCATGGCGCGTATCCGGCACGCGGATGACGGTCACTTTCCCGTCCACCGCAATGGCTTTCCCGGTGATCAGGCAGGCAGCCCCGTTGTCGACAGCCGATTGCGCGTATAGGTGCCCGTCCGTGTTGAATCCGTCGATGCAGACAAACAGGGTGCCGGGAAGGGCTTTCCTTGAATCGTAGGCAACCGACCGGATATCCAGATCGGTCGAACCGCCGATGAGTTCCCATGTCAAATCCACCAGAAGATCGGTGAGTTTCATCTGTATTCCTCCTGTCCTGCCCATGCCCTGCCGATCCCGAGCGCAAGGACCCTTTGCGTGGCGTGTCGGGAATGGCACGCGGAGAATGGCACATCCATCACTCTACTGTATTGGGCCTGCCGCTGTCAATCCGCCGCAGCCTGCTGGAACTGGACCCCAATCACTTCCCCTTTTTCAACCGATACCCCCGCGGCAGGTTCCTGTGCCGTTGCCATTCCAAGGCCGCTGATGCGCAGATTGAGCCCGGCCGTCGCCAG
>JANYKF010000124.1 GCA_025361665.1 Clostridiaceae bacterium | reverse complement strand
TTCAAAGAACTACCGTAGTTCAAGGGCAGTTGTCGAATTAGCAAATCAGATCAAGCCAATAATTGGTGATTTGTCAGAATATGTGATCGGTGGACGGCGTGATCTTCGTTCATTTCCCGATGAAAACGAGGAAGCATCTTGGGTAGTCCGTAGCATTATTAGCATGTTAGGTACGACAGCACCTGATATAGAAGGGGAAATCGGATTATCCAATATTGTCATTCTAGCTCGAAATAGATTCGTTTTTTCGTCACTTGAAGATAAAATGCATGAAGCAAAAATACCATTCTCATACAAAAAAGGAGAAAAAGCAATCGAGCCTTCAACAGTTATTGGGAAAATAATCGATTATGGAATCAGATGTAAAATAAACCCCAAAGATTGGGTAGACAGAAAAAAGCTATACGAAGCACTCGATATGTCAACAACAGTTCGGGAATGCATTGAAGATAGCTATTTAATCATTACAAAGAAAGTAAACGGACTACATTGTGAACTGTATAACTATGTTATTAATGCTATTGATGAACTCGATACAGACAACCCAAACTTCGTAAAGCTATGCAAAGTGATTACAACTGCTATTTCGTCAGAAAATGAAAATGTTATCAGTAGCAATGAAAAAGAGCGTTCTATTATGGAGGTTGAAAGGTTTGCTGACTTGTGGTCTCAGTTTCGAATAAAGGGTCTTGGTAGCTCGTTAATTGCATTTCGTAATGCACTATCCCTTGGTCAGGTAAGCACTGATACAGAAAATAATGGTGTTACTCTTAGCACAGTCCATACTATGAAAGGACTAGAAAAAGACATCGTTTTTCTTATCGGTATGTGTGAAGGAGTTTTTCCGGATTACCGCGCAACGTCAGATGAAAAAATGAATGAAGAAACAAATAACATGTATGTCGCTGTAACACGAGCAAAACGCTGGGTATATATTTCATACCCCAAATCCCGCATGATGCCTTGGGGTGACTATAAGCAGCAAGAACCCTCAAGATTTATAAGAGATGTAACTATATAACTGCTTACAGTTATTGCGCTGCGGCAACAGATGATTTTTCCCCATGATGCAGTAAAAAAGAGCCCCCCCCTCAACTGAATAGTGAGAAAGGGGCTCTGGTTTCTACTGGCTGTACTGCCTAACTTAATGACATTGCCCGTTCGGGTGCCTGCTTTTTGGATGATGCATGGAACGACTGTCTTTGGAAGAAGCGTGGGAGGTCAGCCCTTGATCATCGCAGCGGCAAAACGCGTGATTTCCGCATCGGAAATGTCGACGATATCGGATTTTCCAATGGTGTCGGCGGGTTTGCCGGCTTTTTTGGCTTCCGATTTGAGGATGCCCTTGATGGTCATTTTCTCGAAGAATCCCATGTCGCTGAATTTGAATCCACCGCCCAAACGAGCGGTTGCCGTGGCATGCGCCACCAGTTCCGCAGGGTAGGAAGCCTTCAATTCCGCATCGGCCTTGTCGACCGACATGCAGCACAGGAACAAACCCAGGCGTTTCCTTCTCAGTGTATCGGTATAGGAGGAACAGAACGCCTTCATTTCCTTCTGGATTTTCCCGGCGTAGATGGAACCACCCAATATGACCGTGTCATACCCCGTCAATTCCGGGTGGTTGTCCGAGAGTTTCATCACATCAACCTGGCCTGGAAATTTTTTTGCGAGCTGTTCGGCGCACTTTGTGGTTGTGCCATGTTTTGTCGTGTAAAGAATGAGTGTTTTCATGGATTTGCTCCTTCCCGAGCACATTTTTTCAAGCATACGGATTGATTTCCGGTTATGAACATTTTACCATAAGAAAGCGGAAACGGTGAAACAATTCTCGGGGTTGGCAAAATTATTCCGTGAACATCCACAGGCTGATCCATCCGCATAGATTGGTTCTCGTGCAGCGTTTCCCAATGCAATCATTTTTCTGCTTCCTGTGGGCCGGACGATTTGAACCGGGGGTTGAACATGGCCAGGCCGAGGAGCATGACAACGGGGAAAACAGTGGTTGCGAGGAGTCCCGCCTTCAGACCCACTTGATCCGGCATCAGGGACCACCTTGCCGCGAAGGTGGTCATCTTCTCCGATTGCTGCGCCAGATCCGAGACGAATCCGGCCAGCCACGGACCGACAGAACCGCCGATGTCGCCGAAAACGGCCATCAGCCCAAACATGGCGGTTCCCCCTTTTGGGAAGGCCGCTGCCGTGAGGCTGAATGTCCCGGGCCACATCAGGCTGACCGCGAATCCGCAGAATGCGCAGCCCAGCAGGGAAAGAACCGGAAACGGCGCGAAAATGGTGACGGCGTAGCAGACGACGCATAGGGCGGCGGTGACCATCATGGCGCCACGCAAGGGGATTCTGTGACCCATCACCCCGTGAAGGGTTCTTCCGACGCCCATGAAAATGGCGAACAGGCACGGACCCAGCAAATCGCCCAGCAGCTTTGGAAGCAGCAGGCCCTTTTCCGCAAACAGGGAGGACCATTGCGACATGGTCAGTTCCGAGGCGCCGGCACAGAGCATCAGAACCAGGGCTATGAGGTATGCGCGATTTCCAAGCAGGCTTTTCAGCGGAACCCGTTCATGTTCCGCGACCGGGGGAAGCAGCGGGACTTTCAGGAACCGGAACAGGTTCCAGATGGGAACCAATGCCCACAGCATGGGAAGGATGAACCAGATCCCGGTTCCCAAAAGCCACAGCAGGACCGTCGTGACGAGGACCACACCCATCTGTCCCCAGCAATAAAAGGAGTGCAGCAGGCTCATGGCGGAGGATTTCGCTTCTCCGGGCAGGGAGTCCACAATCGGGCTGATGAGCACTTCGATGATTCCACCGCCGATGGCGTAAATCATCACGGCGATGACCAATCCGGTGTAGGGATTCGGTGTGATCAGGGGGAGCACGCCAAGCGCGATGAGTCCGGCCGCGGCGAAACCGTGGGCGACCGCCGCAGAAGTGCGGTATCCGATTTTGTCGACATAGCGGAGGGCAAGCCAGTCGGCAACGATCTGCGTGCCGAAATTGATGAGGACCAAACGGCCCAGCATCTCATTGGAAATGTGATAGGAGGTCTGAAAGATGATGAAGAACAGCGGGACAAGGTTGTTGACGATGGCCTGGGTGATGTAGCCGAGGTAGCAGGCCCGCAAGGTGGGTTTGTATTTGCTGTGCAATCGGATTCCCCTTTCTGTTGCTCCATGGGATTGGTTCCGGTCCAAAATGTCGATAATCGGCATGCATCATGATTGAACAGGACACGGAACCATTCGTCAAGCTATTTTTCCGCTCCGCGAAGCTTTCATACCATGATGCCCTTGGACGATGGTTGGCCGGGTGGTATGATGGAGGAAAAGAAAAGGGGCATAAGGGATGGATCCGAAAACACACGGTTTCAGAATGCCGGCAGAATGGGGACCCCACCAGCGGACATTCGTCAGCTGGCCGGTCAGGTCTTCCATGTGCCATCCCGATTCATGGGAACAGGTTTGTGCCGGATATGCGGACCTGATCCGGGCGATTGCGGAATTCGAGCCGGTCACCGTGCTCGTGAACATGGATGATTTCGGTCCGGCGAAAAATCGGTGCGGCATCGAACGGATTGACTGGCTCCCGATTCCCCATAATGATTCCTGGCTGCGGGACAACGGTCCCACATTCCTTGTGGATGGACAGGGGAACCTGGCCGGCGTGAACTGGCAGTTCAATGCATGGGGCGGAAAGTATTCCCCATGCGACCTCGATGACGCCGTAGCGGCGATTCTCCTTGACCGGTATGTCATTCGGCAGTTCGACGCCCCTCTCGTGATGGAGGGTGGTTCGTTTCATGCGGATGGAGAGGGCACCCTGCTGACTACTGAGGAGTGCCTCCTGAACCCGAACCGAAATCCGGCAATGGCCCGGGAGGCCATTGAAACCCATCTGCGGAATCATTTGGGTGCGAGTCGGATTGTCTGGCTTAGGAAGGGCCTGGATGGCGACGAGACGGATGGGCATGTGGACAATATTGCCTGCTTCGCCGCTCCGGGAGAAATCCTGATGCAGACCTGCCTTGACGAAAGAGACAGGAACTTCGGCATATCACGGGAGAATCTGGACATCCTGCGGGATTCGAAAGATGCCAAAGGGAGATCCTTCAAAATCATCGAAATTCCCCAACCGCCGGCAAGGACGGGAAAAGATGGCCGTCTGACCCTCAGTTACCTGAATTTCTACTTCGTGAACGACGGGATCATCCTGCCTGTTTTCGGCGGTGATGCCGCCGAAGCGGATGGGGTGGCGGAAAGCATCCTGGCATCCACTTTTCCGGTTCGCCGCATCCGGACCGTAGACGGAATGGCCCTCGTGACGGAAGGCGGCAACATCCATTGCGCAACGCAGCAGATGCCATTGTGAGGAGACTGGAGCAGAGATGAGACTGGTGAAAGTGGCAGCCACACAGATGGCCTGCACGGAAGATGTTTCCCGGAATATCGCGCAGGCGGAGAAAATAGTGCGAAAAGCGGCAGCCCTGGGAGCCGGCATCATCCTGCTTCAGGAATTGTTCGAAACCCGGTATTTTTGCCAAATCGAGGATGCCGGTCATTTTGCCCTGGCGGCAGAATCGAAAAACAACCAGGCAGTGAACCGGTTCAGGGAAGTGGCAAAGGAACTGGGTGTGGTATTGCCTGTCAGTTTTTATGAAAAGCGCAATAACGCACGCTATAATTCCGTGGCCGTGATTGATGCGGACGGAACCGTGCTGGGTACCTACCGCAAGAGTCATATCCCGGATGGTCCCGGCTACGAGGAGAAATTCTACTTCAGCCCCGGAGATACCGGTTTCAAGGTCTGGGATACCCGTTTCGGGAGAATCGGCGTGGGCATCTGCTGGGATCAGTGGTTCCCGGAAACCGCCCGCTGCATGGCCCTGATGGGTGCGGAACTTTTGTTTTTTCCCACGGCCATCGGGTCCGAACCGTTGGATGCATCCGTGGACTCAAAGGATCACTGGCAGATGTGCATGATGGGACATGCAGCCGCGAACCTGATGCCCGTTGTCGCCTCCAACCGGATTGGCGTTGAATCGGAAGCGGGGTCGTCCATCTCGTTCTACGGGTCGTCCTTTATTGCGGGTCCTCGGGGAAACAAGCTGTGTGAAGCGGACCGGGAAACCGAAACCGTCCTGGTGCAGGAATTCGACTTGGATTTGCTGGATCGGCAGCGCGCGGAATGGGGCGTGTTCCGGGACAGACGTCCGGATTTGTACAAGACCCTTCTCACACTCGATGGATTGGCTTGATTATCGGAGGTATATGGCATGAGGCATTCAACCATGAAATACGGCATGTTCGTCCATTATGTGGAAGGCCTGTCCTGCCGGCGCGACGGTACCATCCCCCCCTTCGGGCATGCGGCCGATGAGTTCGATGTCACGGGATTCGCAGACAGCCTTGTCTCGTT
>JANYKF010000112.1 GCA_025361665.1 Clostridiaceae bacterium | reverse complement strand
GTTTTCAGGACGGACGCCCAATACCATTTCCTTGCCGATATAACCCATCTTCTCGAGTTCCTTGCCTTTATCGGCCGGTACGAAAAGCTTGTAGGTGCCCATCGTGAGAAACACCTTCTCGCCTTCCTTGGAAACCGTGACATTGGTGAAGTTCATCTGGGGAGAACCGATGAAGCCGGCGACGAACATGTTGACCGGAACGTCGTACAGGCTCTGCGGGTTGTCAACCTGCTGGATGAAGCCATCCTTCATGACGACGATGCGGGTGCCCATGGTCAAGGCTTCCGTCTGGTCATGCGTGACATAGATGAACGTGGTCTGCAGTTTCTGGTGGAGGCGGCTGATCTCGGCGCGCATCTGTACGCGGAGTTTCGCATCGAGATTGGAAAGGGGCTCGTCCATGAGGAAGACCTTCGGTTCGCGCACAATGGCGCGGCCGAGGGCGACGCGCTGGCGCTGTCCGCCGGACAATGCCTTCGGCTTGCGATCGAGCAGGTGCTCGATGGAAAGGATGCGGGCGGCTTCGTGAACGCGCTTCTTGATCTCTTCCTTCGGTGTCTTGCGGAGCTTCAATCCGAAAGCCATGTTGTCAAACACGGTCATGTGCGGGTAAAGGGCATAGTTCTGGAACACCATGGCGATGTCGCGGTCTTTCGGGGCCACATCGTTGCAAAGTTTGTCTCCGATGTACAGTTCGCCGGCCGAGATTTCCTCAAGCCCGGCGATCATGCGGAGGGTCGTTGTCTTACCGCAACCGGACGGACCAACCAGGATGATGAACTCTTTGTCTTCGATATCGATGTTGAAGTCACTGACCGCGGTGACACCACCCGCATAGGTCTTGAATACATCCTTGAGTCTTACGCCTGCCATGTAAATACCTCCTGCTCCCGTATCATAGCGTGGATCGATTTCGTGTGTCTCTACTCTATCATTGCATGCCCGATCCGAACCAGTACACTATTCAACGAAATTGGCGAATGTCCTTTGGTGAGATTGCATAAGGTCGCATGACCGTGTGCCCTGTTCTCAGGGGTTCTTGCATGTTTATTCATTTTGATGTATAATTTCTACAATCTCGCGGACGGCAGCCATGGAGATGCACTGTGCAAAGGCTGCCGTACACAGTGCATTTTTTGCGGTGGAGGGCACGGCATGATCAGGGTGGCAGTCGTCGGCGCTACGGGATACGTCGGGATGGAAATCGTCCGGCTTTTGCACGCACGTCAGGATGTCCGGGTTACTTCCGTCGTTTCGAACAGTTTCATCGGGAAACCCTTCTCCTCGATCTATCCTTCCCTGCGCGGCCTCATCGACCTTCCCTGCGACCCGCTTGATGCGGATCTTCTCTCGGAAAAGGCAGATTTCCTCATTCTCGCCCTCCCGCATGGGGTTTCCGGCGATCTGGTCCCGAAAATGCTGACAAACGGCAAGAAAATCATCGACCACAGCGCGGATTTCCGGTTCCGCGATCTGGCTGTCTATGAAGCCACCTACAAGGTCGCCCATCCATCGCCGGACAGACTGGGGGAATCCGTTTACGGCATGCCGGAACTGTATCGGGAAGACATCCGAAAAGCAAGGCTGGTGGCCGATCCCGGCTGCTATCCCACCTGTTCCGTCCTGGGCATTGCCCCGCTGCTGCGCAACCGGATCGTTTCCACAAAAGGCATCATCATCAATGCGGCTTCCGGCATTTCGGGAGCCGGCCGCAAAACAGAGCTTCCCTACTCCTTCTGTGAATCCCAGGAGAGCATGAAAGCCTACGGGATTGGCGGTCACCGCCATACACCGGAAATCGAGCAGGAATTGTCCCTGCTGGCCGGCGAACCCGTCATGGTGTCATTCGTACCGCACCTGGTTCCCATGAAGCGGGGCATGATTGCCACGATGCATCTCGACCTGTTGCAAGACGCAACGGTGGAAACCATCCACGATCTCTATAGGGAAACATATGCAAATGAGCCTTTTGTCCGGATACTCCCTATTGGCCAATACCCGGAAACGCGCTTCGTATCCGGATCCAACTATATCGACATTGGCCTCTTCGTAGACCACCGAATGAATCGCGTCCTCGTCGTGTCTGCCCTGGACAATCTGGGCAAAGGTTCGTCGGGCCAGGCCATCCAGGCCATGAACCTGATGTGCGGCCTGCCGGAAACAGAAGGACTCACCGCTCCCGCCTTCTACCTGTAGGCCTGCAGCCATCCTGGCATTGCTGCATGTAAAACGCGTGCGATCACCTTGGGCGGGATTGAATGAAAATAGCATGCAACCATGATGGAGGGACCAAATGACGGACTACTCGGAAATCATCAAGAAGGCGGAGATCCTCATTGAGGCCCTGCCATACATACAGGCGCTCAATGGCAAGACCGTCGTCATCAAGTACGGCGGAAATGCCATGGTCAACGAGGAACTGAAGAATTCCGTCATGGAAGACATCACGCTGCTCAAGTTCATCGGCATGAATCCGGTCGTCGTGCATGGCGGCGGACCGGACATCAACAAGGTGCTGAAGTATTACGACATCCGGTCTGAATTCGTCAACGGCCTGCGCAAGACCGATGAGCAAACCGTGGAAGTCGCCCAAATGGTGCTGGTGGGCAAGACAAACAAGGAAATTGTGTCCCTGCTCAACCGCAAGGGCGGAAAAGCGGTAGGTGTCAGCGGCATAGACGGACAGCTGCTCGAATGCGAAAAGCACATGGAGATGGTGGACGGAAACCCCGTCGACCTGGGGTTCGTCGGCCGCATCACGAAGATCAACACCCATGTGCTCGAAGTGCTGGCACGGGACGAATACATTCCCGTGGTCGCGCCGATCGGAACGGACGCAAACGGCCAGAGTTACAACATCAATGCGGATACGGTGGCCGCCGAACTCGCCTGTGCCCTGAAGGCAGAAAAGCTGATGCTGCTGACCGATGTGGAAGGCGTGAAAACCGCAAAGGACTCCGACCAGATCCTCCATGCCCTAACGGTGAGGGAAGTTCATCAACTGATTGCGGAAGGCATCATTGTCGGCGGGATGATTCCAAAGGTGCTCGGTTGCATCCGGGCGGTGGAAAACGGGGTGGGCCGCGCCCATATCGTGGATGGCCGCATTCCTCACTGCATCCTGCTCGAGATTTTCACGAACAAGGGCATCGGCACCATGATCACCCGCGAACTGATGCGGTATTTTGACAAGGAAAACCTTTAAACAAGGAGGCCTCCATGAGCAAGACCACCTCGATCCTTTTCACGGCCAAACGTCCGGACATCGTGATGGAAAAGGGACGCGGCATGAATCTGTGGGATACGGACGGCCACAAGTATCTGGATTTCATCGGTGGTTGGGCTGTCACCAGCCTGGGCCACTGTCCGGATGTGATGCGCAATGCCTTGTTGTCGCAATCGAAAACATTGGTCAACGCAAGTCCGGCATTTTACAACGCACCGATGCTGTCCTTTGCGGACCTCCTCACGAGGCTGTCCGGCTTTGATCGTGTCTTTTTCGCCTCCAGCGGTGCCGAAGCCAATGAGAGCGCCGTCAAGCTGGCCCGCAAATACGGTGCGAAACAAAAAAACGGCGCCTATGAAATCATCACCACGATCAACAGTTTCCATGGCCGCACCCTCGCCATGATGTCGGCTTCCGGCAAAAAAATATGGGAGTCTCTGTTCGAGCCGAAGGTGGAAGGGTTCATCCATGTCCCATACAATGACTTTGAGGCCGTGACGGCCGCTGTTACGGACAAGACCTGCGCCATCATGCTCGAGCCGGTGCAGGGCGAGGGCGGCGTATATCCGGCCACCACCGAATATCTGACGGCGCTCCGCAGCCTGTGCGACGAGAAGGGCATCCTGCTGATTTATGACGAAATCCAGACCGGCATTGGCCGAACCGGAAAAATGTTCGCCTTTGAGCATTCGGGAATGCGGCCGGACATCATGACGCTGGCTAAAGGGATTGGCGGCGGATACCCATTGTCGGCCATGCTCACGACGGCCGCACTCGATATTTTCGAACCCGGGGACCAAGGCGGCAGCTACTGCGCGCAGCCACTCGGCATGGCGGTCGGAGAAGCCGTGGTGACGGAAATCGCCGAAGGCGGGTGGGTGGAGAACGCCAGGGAGATGGGCGACTACCTGCGGGAACTGCTCGGGGCTCTGGGGAAAGAGTTGGGGAAAACGGCTGACGGAACACCTTACATCCGGAATATCAGAGGTCTGGGCCTCCTGGTCGCGTTCGACCTTCCGAACGCCAACGGCGCGGATGTGGTACAATATGCATTGACGAAGGGTCTGCTGATCAATGCGGCGCAACCGGGAACGATCCGCTTCATGCCACCGCTGATCGCATCCCGCAACGACATGGACGCCATGATCAAGATTTTGCGCCATGTCCTGATCAAATGCTGCCAACCGGCCGATGCGGCCACCTGACTGCGGCTTGCGGCCACTTGGCGACAGCCTGCGGCCACCTGGTGACAGCCTGCGGCCACCTGACTGCGGCTTGCGGAACCATCTCTTTCCCGCTGGTCTACGTGTCGTTTTTGTCGCGAGGCATCCGGCACAGGAGAGAAACCATGCGCACACCGAAACGAATTGTCATCCTCTGTTTGAGCCTCGCCCTGATGGCCCTTGCCATCCCGTTCAGTCCGGCCTCGGGCATTCCGGCTTTTGCTGCGGTCACACCCGCTGCGGTGGTTCATTACACCATCCTGGTGGACAGCAGGGCTGTCACCTTCGATGTGGCACCCTCCATGCGGAACGGCCGGATAATGGTCCCTTTCCGGGCCATTGCGGAAAGCCTCGGCATCGCCGTGACCTGGGACCAAAAGACCGGAACCGCCCATGCATCCGGTTACGGCAAGAATGTCAGCCTCCAGGTTGGCAATTTCACGGCACAGGTGGACGGACTCGCTGTTCGGCTTGATGTCGCCCCAATCATCCTCGACTCCAGAACCCTCATTCCGCTCCGCTTCTTCAGCGAGGTCTTCGGCTGTGCCGTCCTGTGGGACGGGCCTGCCCTCACGGTGCGTATTTCATCACCTGTCCGCGCCATGGAGGTTTCTGCCTGGTATGCCATGGACGGCAATTGGAATGGCTTGTTCGGGTCCGACTATCCGGTTGCGGCTCCCGGTGGAACCGATGCCATCGGGACGGTGATTTTCGGCTGGTACGAGATGAATGATGCCGGCATGCTGTTCACGACCGGTACGAAGGGATGGAAAAAGCCCGTCGGATGGGCAGACGCCCTGGCTCCAGTGCGCCAGTACGGGCTGCATGCCGATTTTTGCGCGTACATGACCGATGGAAATGATGGCACCGGCGGTTCGGGCCCTTTGACGCGGATGCTGGCGAACCCTTATGCACGGCAGAACGCAGTGATAGCGCTGGTAACGGAATCGGCGGATTATGACGGCACGAACCTGGATATGGAAGGCCTTGGCTTTTCGGACACTGGCGAACAATTGACGGCTGTCAGGCAGGGGTTCACCGATTTTGTCAAGCTGGTTTCCGAAAGCCTTCATGCTGCAGGCAAGACCCTTACACTCACCCTGCATCCCACGAACGGCGCATACAAAGGATACGATTATGCCGCCCTCGCCCCGTTGGCGGACAGAATCCTCCTGATGGCTTACGATTATGGACAGAAACCCGAACGGTACCAATTGGTGCACGAAGCCATAGACAGTGCCCTGATGCTGGTTCCAAAGGAAAAACTGGTATTGGGCATCTCCTTCGCCAGCGAGACTCCTGAAAGCCTGACCGCCAAACTCGGGCTTGCCAAGCAGCACGAACTCGCCGGTGTTTCCCTGTGGCGTCTCGGCCTGATGATCGAAGGAGACTGGGCCGCTTTGCGGAGTTCCGTCCGCCCAATCCGGTGATAACGCAGTTTTTTCAGCGTCAGTCACTGTTCAGGTGCGGTTGATTGCCTTTCCAGCGCTGCTCATAGTCGGGGAACATTTCCCGATCTGTTTGGATTCCAGACGTATCCAACCGCTTTCAGAAATTCTCGGGCGAGGATCATGTGGCCGATGTGGTTCGGGTGAATCCGGTCCCAGGCCACGTTGTTCGGATGATACTCTTGAAAATACACATCAAAGGCTGCCTGCGTGTCGATGAAATGCGTTCCGCATCGGTTTGCGATCTCTTTAACGATGGCGCCATATTGGTCCATGGTCCTTCGCATCGGGTCGTCCCGGTTTGGTTCCATGTAATAGGGCGTCATCAGCACCAGGCCCTTCACAAGGGGCTTCGTGCATGTCACCAGGCGTTCCAGCGTCCCGGCATATTCGTCAGGGTACACGTGCGATTCGGTCTGCAGCGGACAGTCATACTGACGCCAGACATCATTGATGCCGATCATGACGGACAGCCAGTCCGGCTTCAAATCCACCACATCGGCCTGCCAGCGGGCTTCCAGATCGCGCACGGTGTTGCCGCTGGTTCCCATGTTGATGACGCGGATTTTTCTTTGCGGAACCGTCGCATCCAAAAGGGCGTTCACATACCCGACATATCCCGTGCCGATGGCCCCGAACAACCCTTCCCCGACAGGACGCGCGCGTCCGCAGTCCGTCACGGAATCCCCGATGAAGACCAGTTTTGCGTTTTTCTCCAGCAGCATGGTTTCCTCCTTCATTTCCGACCCATTCACTTCAACACATTCATTTCTGACATATCTGCATCAAACCCATTCCAGCTCTGTTGCCGAAACAGGTTCGTCAGCCACTCAAGGCACAACCGGAGCCAACTGCCCACATGCGGGTCGATGCCCGTTCCTTCCCACGCCGTTTCTGCCGTGGCCAGCGACAGCCCATGCACTCCTTCGGGAAATACATGCAGTTCGAAGGGCACTCCGGCCTTACGCAGTGCGGAAGCAAACATCAGGCTGTTCTCCACCGGCACGGCTTCATCCTCGAACGTATGCCATAGAAAGGTTGGCGGCGTCTGGCATCCAACCTGCGTTTCCAGCGACATCATCTGCAAATCCGCTTTCGAGGGCTCCAGACCGAGAAGGTTCTCAAAAGAACCCCGGTGCGTGAACGAGCCGGAGGTAATGACCGGATAGGACAGGATCAGCGCATTGGGCTTGTTCCCGTTCCCTGGAAGGCCGGGAATGCCGGAAAGCCAAGGCTTGTCCCAGTGAACCCCGATCGATGCGGCCAGGTGACCACCGGCGGAAAAACCGGCGACGGCGATTTTGTCGGGGTCGATGTGCCACATCGCGGCATTCTCCCTGATGAGGCACAAGGCGCGCGACACATCCTTGATCGGCTGCGGATGGCTGTGCGGTGCAACACTGTACCACAGCACGAATGCATGGAATCCCGCCGCCGTGAACTGGTTGGCGATGGGCTCGCCTTCCCGGTCGGACGTGAAGCCATACCCTCCGCCTGGCAGCACCAGCACGGCACCCCGGATTTTCTGCCCATCCAGCACATACGTGTCGAGAACAGGGCGGAAACCCGGGGCGGGGCTTTCATCATACGGCAGGTCGGACCAGATATCCAGACATTGATTCTTCATGCTGTACCTCCACATGGCGATGAATTGGATCAGGATTCACTTTCAGAGCCTGGCTTCCACCATATGGATGCCATCGCCGAACCAAGGTATCAGATTGCCCCTCACGGGTTTTCCATCCACCATCAGAGCGGTGACACCCTTTGATTTTCCCTCGGGATTCCCCAGTGTGATTCGGTAAGCGGCGCCACGGCAAGTCCGTTCGACAATGAACCCATCCCAGCTCTTCGGGATGCACGGATCGAAACGGAGGCCCTCATGCTCGGGGTGGATGCCCAGGACATACCGGGTGGAAGACCGGTACATCCAGCTCGCGGTGCCGGAGAGCCAGGAATTGCGGCCGAGGCCGAAGTCCGGGTGTTCGTCGGCCATGGTGCCCCATGGGTTCGGATGCAGGAAGATGCCGCCGTTTTCCTTGGCTCCGGGCGGGTAAGTCGTAACGCCGCCCTTCTGCGGGTCAAACCCATTGTAGCCCGGCCAGGACAACTTGATGCCCTTGTCCGTGGCTAGAGCCCCCACATCATTGATCCATTTCACCGGGGTCTTCGGATGGGTGATGACGTATTCGCGTGCGGCATCGTTAAAATATCCGTACTGCATGATGACCCCCCCGGGTCCTGAGCCTGAACCCTCCATCAAGATATCATCGGAGAACCGGAGCGTCAACAGCCTGACATTGTGAATGACGCGGTGAACATGGTCCTGGTGATGAAGCAGTGATGAAGCAGTGATGCAGCAGTGATGCAGCAGTGATGAAGCTGAAAGTCGGTGCCGACTTTCTGTTTATCCGAATGGACTTTCTGTTTATCCGAATGGACTTTCAGTTTATCGGAATGGACTTTCTGTTTATCGGCGTCAATAATTGTGTAAATCATCAGTATCGGTTCCTTTGGAGCCGCTCCGTGAACATATTCCATCCGAGGAGGGTTTTTATGAGAAAATCGTTGTCAGTCGAAACATTGCGCATACTGAATTGGATAGGATTCATCGCGACCGTAACGGTGAACGCACTCGCTGTGATTTTGCCGCTCAACGGCCAGGATACCGGCAAATTGTCCGATTCTTACCCCAATCTCTTTGTCCCGGCCGGTCTGACCTTTTCAGTCTGGGGTATCATCTATCTGCTCCTGCTCCTGTTTTCCCTTTATCAATCAGGGATTTTGGGTCCGAAAGGACAGAAAACACAACCGGCTGTCGAGCGTCTCGGTAGCTTGTTCTTCTTTATCGCACTGGCCAATGTCCTGTGGATTTTCATGTGGCATTATCTGCAGGTCGCCTTGTCCATGCTGGTCATGATCACCCTGCTTGGATTGCTGATGGCCGCCTATTCGCGCCTGATTGGCATGGCGGGCACCCTGCACGAAAAGTGGTTTGTAAAAGTGCCGATCAGCGTGTACATGGGCTGGATTTCCGTGGCAACCATCGCAAATGCAACGGCGTTGCTTGTCCATGTCAAATGGAATGGCTGGGGCCTGTCCGAACCCGTCTGGACGATCCTCATGATTGGCATCGCCACCTTGCTGACCCTCTTTATGCTGCTTGCCAAAAACGACATTGCATTCAGCCTCGTGACGGTCTGGGCGTTATGGGGCATCCGGGTCAAGCATATTGATACCTTCAAATCCGCACATCCGGATATCATTCTGTCCGCCGTCATCGGAATGGCCCTCATATTGGTGTGCATTCTATATGTGGCGGCAAAAGGACTGATGGGGAATGCAAAGCACCAGGTGAAATAGAGAAGCCGCACTAAGCAAAGTAATCATTTCCAATCGAATGCCAGTCATTCCAACTGAAGAAAAGCCCCTGTACCGTCCAGATTGTAACGGACAGTGCAGGAGCTTTGGTGGATTTCAGGCTGAGTGTGCCCATTGTGATGCTTACGATTCCCCGTCACGCGGAAAGACTGCTTTCACCGCTTCAAGATAACCGTATCCATAGAGGTCGTCCGGTTCAAGGTAACTCGTTTCGGTCCATTCGTTCCAGCTGTTGAGGGTGACGAGAGGTGCCTGCCCCGGATGCTTTTCAAGGTACTCCCGTGCCATCCCGAGCGCTTTTTCGAACTTTTCAGGCTCATTTCCCTTCACGATCCCGGGACGGAACTTCAGGAATCTCGGATTGTTGTCCCACCCAACCGATATGTGCGGGAAATAAGGAATTTGATAGTCCCGTGAGATGTCCTCCCATTCCCTGACGACATCCTGCATGATTTCCATGTAGTCCCGATCGATGTCGGCGAAGTGGCAAAACTGGTAATGCGTCAGCCCGTCAAACCCAAGTGCTTCCACCACATCCTGCTGCACACCGACATTGTCGCCGGCCATTCCGGTCACGCTGCAGCCCATGTGTTTTCTGAGGGTGCATTGCAGATGCAGGCCATAAAGCCCGGCTGCAACTGCCTGATCGCGGAACCAGTCCAACGCCTCTCGTGTCTGTGCGATGCCGCCCAATCCACGAATCAGTGAATCCAGATCGTAAAACATGAACACCGGTTTCCCGTCGATTCGGTAATAGGAAGGATGGGCAAAATACATCGAAATGAGCCTTTGGCAAATCTTTTCGAATTCCGGCCGGTCCACGCTGCCCAGCCAGACTGTCCTGTCTCCCTGATCGGAAAGACGGATGTCCCACAGGGTGCTGGCATCATGATTGGCCCACATCAGGTAGAATTTCACCCTGTCATTGTTGTCGGCCTTCAGATAGCCGTCATTCAGGCATCCTTCCAGAAAGGGCCGGCGATCGTACCAGTACCAGTCGTAGATGAAAACATTGACGCCGTGATCGGCTGCCGCATCAATCTGCATCTGCATCACGTAGGGATCCGCCTCGTTCACGGGACCCCACAATGGCATCCGGGGCTGCTGATGGCCCTCGAATTTGGGCTTGTTCTTCAGAACAGTCTCCCATTCGCCGATGCCGGCAGGCCAGAACTGCAAAGCTCTTTCATCCCGATGGTAGGATGGCCAGATGTAGGCGGCTATGTCGAATCGATTCATGCTCATTTCCCTTTCAATTGGCGAATCCCTTCATATTTTCACGAAATGATGATACCATGATAAGGCATATACATGCAAAACGCTTCAGGAGGAATCACCATGGAGGCATTCAGCGGACTCGGCATGAACATGGGGAATTTGTCCAGACTGTCCCGTGCAAAAACACGGTCCATCAGTCCTGAGAATTTCGACGGGAAAAAGGGAATGGGTGGAATGGCCACAGAGGGTACCGGTGCCAATTGCGCGAAGGACCTCGGCCGCGGATGGAAAATCTCTCCTTCCGTTGTCATCAAGCCCGGCCAAGTCTTTACGATTGCGGATATCGAAGGACCCGGCGCAATCCAGCAAATCTGGATGACCCCTGCAGGCGAATGGCGGACAAATATCCTGAGAATCTATTGGGATGGACAGGAGCAACCCTCCGTCGAATGCCCGGTTGGGGATTTCTTTGCAAGCGGATGGGGAAAGTACGCACAGCTCTCGTCCCTGGCAGTCTGCGTGAATCCCGGAAGCGCCTTCAACTGCTACTGGGAAATGCCTTTCCAAAAGCACTGCCTCATCACGCTGACCAATGGCTCTGAACGGGACATGGTGCTGTATTACCAGGTCAACTATACGTTGACTGATGTACCGGAATACTGTGCCTATTTTCATGCCAGGTTCAACCGGGTGAATCCACTTCCGCACAAGGAAGACTACACCATTCTCGACGGCGTTCACGGCCACGGGCATTATGTCGGAACCTATCTGGCCTGGGGCGTCAATAACAATGGCTGGTGGGGCGAGGGCGAAATCAAGTTTTTCATGGATGGAGACGAGGAATTTCCCACAATCTGCGGCACGGGCACGGAAGACTACTTCTGTGGCTCCTACAATTTCGAAAATCAGGAAACACACCAGTATCAGACGTTCACAACGCCGTATGCCGGCCTGCACCAGGTCATCCGACCGGATGGCGTCTATCAGTCCCAGACAAGGTTCGGCATGTATCGCTGGCATATTGCCGACCCCATTCGTTTCGAAAACGACTTGAAAGTGACCATTCAGGCCCTCGGCTGGCGGGCTGGCGGAAAATATCTTCCGCTTCGGGACGATATCGCTTCCGTCGCATTCTGGTACCAGTCCCTGCCAACCCTGCCATTCCCGGAACTGCCGTGCAAGGAAGTACTGGACGTGATCTAGCAATCGGGCTCCGGTCCGGCAACCCCCTGAAGGTTGTACGCGCCGGAAAGCCATGGAGGAAACCGACATGGAAGAAATGGAACGGCGTCAGAAGAATTTCATAGAAGAAGCTGTGGAAGCGGACTTGGCGAGCGGGCTAACAAAAAAGGTCCATACCCGTTTTCCACCCGAACCGAACGGATATCTGCACATCGGACACACGAAGGCGCTCTGCATCGATTTCGGGATCGCCGAGAAATATGGCGGTCTGTGCAACCTGCGTTTCGACGACACAAATCCCGCCAAAGAGGATGTCGAATATGTGGATGCCATCATGGAAGACATCCGCTGGCTCGGGTTCGACTGGGAAGACCGTCTCTTCTACGGTTCCGACTACAGCGAAAAGATCTATGAATATGCCGTCCTGTGCATCAAGAAGGGCATAGCGTATGTCGACGATCTCACGCCGGATGAAATCCGCGAACACCGCGGCACACTCATCCAGCCCGGCAAGGAGAGCCCCTGGCGGAATCGTTCCGTGGAGGAAAACCTTGGCCTGTTCGAGAAAATGCGGGAAGGGGTATTTGAGCCCGGTGAAAAAATCCTCCGTGCCAAAATCGACATGGCCTCGCCAAACATCAATATGCGGGATCCGGCCATGTTCCGCATCAAGAAGGACCATCATCACCGCCTTGGCCACACCTGGTGCATCTACCCGATGTATGATTTCGCCCATCCGCTCCAGGATGCCGTCGAAGGGGTCACCCACTCGCTGTGCTCCATCGAATATGAAGACCACAGACCGCTCTATAACTGGGTTCTGGAACAATGTGAGATCAAGGATCCCCCCCGCCAGTTCGAATTCTCGCGTTTGAACATCAACCACACCGTGATGAGCAAGCGCAAGCTGCGTGAACTGGTGGAAAAGGATTATGTGCACGGTTGGGACGATCCGCGCCTGCCGACGCTCTGCGGCCTTCGCCGCCGCGGTTTCCCGGCCGCCGCCATCCGCGACTTCGTGGACCGCATCGGCGTTTCCAAAACAAACAGCGTGGTGGATTGGGGCCTGCTGGAGCATTGCGTGCGCGAGAATCTCAACAGGACCGCCATGCGCGTCATGACGGTCACCGACCCCGTCAGACTCGTCATCGACAATTATCCGGAGGGGCTTGTGGAGGAGTTCTCCCTTGAAAACAATCCCGAACTGCCAGAGGCCGGTTCCAGGAAGGTCCCGTTCTCAAGGGAACTCTGGATTGAACGGGAAGATTTCATGGTGAGTCCGCCGCCGAAATATTTCCGCCTGAAGCCGGAAGGCGAAGTGCGTCTGAAGAGTGCGTATTTCGTGAAATGCACCGGTTACGAGTCCGATGCCGACGGGAATACCACAGTTGTCCACGGCACCTATGATCCTGCCTCCCGCGGCGGAGAGTCACCCGACGGGCGGAAGGTGAAAGGCACCATTCACTGGGTGAGTGCAGCCCATGCGGTGGATGCGGAAGTTCGCCTGTATGACATGCTCTTCTCGGTGGAGAACCCGGAAGACGGCGATTACAAGGCGAATCTGAACCCGGACTCCTTGAAAGTGCTGGCTTCGGCCAAAGCAGAACCTTTCCTCAAGGACGCGAAACCGGGCGACCGTTTTCAGTTCCTGCGCATGGGCTACTACTGCGTGGATCCGCGGCAGGCAGACGACGGGAAAACGGTCTTCAACAGGACCGTCACGCTCAAAGACACTTGGGCCAAGATTTCCGGGAAATAATCCCGGGCGGTAAACCAGATCAAAAAGACCAAACATGGCCAAAAAGGGGGCTGTCTCTTGCGAGACAGCCCCCTTTCCATCTGATATGGCCCTTTACCTTGCGTGCCGCCTTATTTGCTCGAATTATGACCGTGCCGCCCTATTTGCTCGAATTATGACCGTGCCGCCCTATTTGTTCGAATTATGACCGTGCCGCCCTATTTGTTCGAATCCACGAAAATGCGCTCGCCGTCTTTCACGTAGCCGAGTTTCGCGCGTGCAATCTGCTCGATGCTGTCATCCGAGGTAATTTCCACCTTCTGTTCCTGCAGCTGCGTATTGCTTTTCGTTTCCCGATCGATCTTCACCTGGATTTCCGACATGGCCCTCCGAACGGTCTGGATTTGTGTTTCCTGTTTTACACAGGTTACCGCCGTGTAAACAGCTAGAACCATCAGCAGCTCGTAAATCCAAAAGGCGGGAACCCGTCGTACGATATGCGTCTGCACATCCGAACCGACAACGGTGCCTCCGGCCTCCGCGCGACGGATCGGCAAAACCGGATTCCCGGATGCCTTCTTCTGCTTTCCGTTCATGATCGCCATTTCAGATCTGGTTGAACGATTCATCTGCATCACTCGTTTCTCTTTTGTAATCTCTACCATCTACTATATCCCTGTTAATCAACGACTTCAATCAATGTTTCAAGCGATTTTCTGGGACGGGGCGCAGGTGCTTCCGCCGCGTAGCCGATAGGCACCAGGATGCAGGGTGACATCCCTTCCGGAGATGCAACCAGTGCCTTCACGGCATCCCGTTCGAACCAGCCAACCCAGCATGAGCCCAGCCCTTCCGCAGTAGCCGCCAGCACCAGGTGATCGGTCACGATGGCGGCGTCAAATTCATGATCCTCTTTGCAAAACATGACGGCAATGATCGGTGCGCCAGCGATGAAAGCCTGATGACAGGCTTTTTCCGCGATTTGCCTGCGCAGGGAGGCATTGCGGACGAAGACTGCCTTGAATGGCTGCCCGTTGTTGCCGGTGGGTGCGAGCTGGATGGCCTGCTTCATTTTCGCCATCGCGCTTTCCGGCACCGCATCGGGTTTGTAGGCACGAATGGACCGGCGCGCGGCAATGATGTCCTGAAAATCCATATCATTTCTCCCTTGCGAACGTACGTGATATAATGACCTTTGCAAAGCGATTATATCATAATGACACCGGAGAAAGGCATGCGTTTCACAAAAAACCTGAGTTTCAGCATATCCCTGCTGCTGATTGTCATCGTTTCCCTGCTCGTTGCATTGTTGTTTTACAACAATTGGTACGCCATGAAAGTGGTGCGCAACCAGGTGGTCCAGTCTTATCGGGACCTCCTGCCGAGATATGTGGAAAAACAGGATGATGCCCTCTCGGAAATCCAGAACTACCTCATCCGGACTTTGAACCATACTGCGGAGAATGCCGACATCCGCAGTTTCAGCAACGCCCCGAAGGACAGCGACGCCTATTATCTCAGCGCAAGCAACCTGTTCCTCCAGCTTAGCCGCGACATCAACTCCTACAGCTACGCGGATATCCTGTTTGTCTATGCGCAAAGCAATGAAGGCGTTGTTTCCTTCTCCTCCAACATGGCCCGGAAAATCCCGGATATCGACAACGTGCTGCGGGCTTCCGTCCAGATATCCAGTGCCGTATTCACGACCAGCCATTGGCAGATATCCTACTTGAATGGCGTGCCGGGCTTGATGTGCATGAGTTCCGACGGAGCCGGCAGCTATATGGGCGCCTGGGTGGACCTGAACAGGCTGCTGAGTGCCAAAAGCTTTTCCGATGCCGATTCCAGCCGGGGCATGATCGTCATCTCCGGAGACCGGCTTACCTATATCGGCACGAAAAACCTGAAAGACCTGAACAGGTTGGTCGATCTTGCCGAGAATTTTTTCGAAGGATCGCCGCGGACGGTCATGGCACCCGGCAGCACCCTTCGATACCTACTCATTGCGGAAAAATCAAGAAAAACAGACCTGTACTACATTGAGGCGATCGAGGAACGAACCCTTCTCAACAATCTGCCCTCCTTCCAAATCATGATTTTCATCCTGCCTTTGGGGATGATCATCCTGTTCATCCTGTACCTTGCCTATCTGCAGCGCATCATCATCAGGCCCATACACAGCCTGACAAGGGGCATGGGCGCCATCAGCCGGGGCAATATGAGGGTGATCCTCCCGGAGATCGGCGCGGAGGAAATCCGGTTCGTCATCCGCAGCTTCAACGAAATGGTGCTCCAGATTGAGACACTGCGGATTGACGTGTATGAACGGCAGCTGCAGACGCAGCAGGCGGAAATCGAAATGAAGAAGGCGGAGCTCCGCAGCATGCAGCTGCAGATCAATCCACACTTTTTCGCCAACAGCCTCAATATCATCTACAGCCTTTCCGCCATCCGTGATTACCAGACCATTCAGAAAATGGCCTTGCTGCTTTCCCGCTATTTCCGCTACATCATGATTTCCGGAGAAGGCCTGACCGAACTGCGGAACGAGCTGGCCTTCGTGCAGGACTATCTTGAAATCCAGAAGCTGCGTTTTACGAAACGCCTGAATTTCACCATCCGGACAGATCCCCGTTTTGAACTGTCTCTCATCCCCCCGCTCATCATTCAGCCTTTTGTGGAAAATGCCATCGTGCACGGGTTTTCGGATCCGGTGAAAGGTCTGGAGATTTGGGTGGAAACCGAACCGGATGCATTCGGCGGTGATGAAGATTATGTGATACGCATTTCCGACAATGGGAAGGGATTCACGGAAGCGCAGCTGGAGGCTTTTTCAGATCCGGAATTCATCCGCACGGGTTCATCAAGCCATATCGGCATCTGGAATGTGCAAAGCCGCCTTGGCATGATGTACGGAACAACCGCCTCCCTGCACCTGACAAACCGTCCCGGGAGCGGTGCCTGCATCCTGATTCGGCTTTCTTCACATCAGTCCTTTCCGTCAAATATGTCCGCCAAAACAGCCGACCCGTAAAAACCCCGACGGGCAGGTCACGCATTCACGCTGGCGCTGGAAGATGGCGACGGCACAAAGGTCCTACGGGCAGGTCACGCATTCACGCTGGCGCTGGAAGATGGCGACGGCACAAAGTACCGATAGGAGGTTCCCATGTTCACTCTGCTGGTCGTGGATGACGAAGAATATGCGGTGATGGGCATCACGCAAGGAATTGACTGGCTGTCCCTGGACATCACGCGTGTCCTGACCGCCGGCAGCACAATGGAAGCTGAGGAAATCCTGACACGTGAATCGGTCGACCTCGTCATCAGCGACATTGAAATGCCTGGAAAGAGCGGCATTGATCTGCTGATGTGGATGCAGGTGCACGTTCCGGGCACGCAGGCCATTTTCCTGACCGGGCACGCCAACTTCCAATACGCGCACAAGGCCCTGCAATACGGGTGTTCGGAGTACCTTCTGAAACCCGTCGAATACCAGCAGCTGGTGCGGGTTGTCCAGAAATTGCTCAAAGAGCGCACGCAGGAACTGGATCGCTCCCGTCTGGTCGAGAATTACCGGGAATATAAAAACCTGTGGGAAACGCAGAAGCCAACCTTCATCAGCCATTTGTGGCGTGACATCCTGGAAGGTCGCCTGCCGGGGGATTCACGCCGTATCCAGGAAATGTTCCGTGCCCTGGATATTCCCGTGGAGCCCTCCCAGCAGGTCGTCCTTGTCTTCATCAAGGTGGAGCAGTGGCTTGAGGAGATGGATCTGCGCGACAAGGAAGTCATGCGGTTTGCCGTCCGCAACGTGGCCACCGAGTCCCTGATGCTCGATCGTGGCGGCATCGTCTTTCAGCTGCAGGATGACAGCCAGATGGCCGTCATTTATGTGACGGATGCGTCGGAACCGCTAAACAGACTCCTGAAAAATGCGGAAGGGTTCATCGAAGCCAGCAACACGCACCTGAACTGCCATTTGTCCTGTTATGTCGCAGCGCCGGCGGGACTTTCCGATGTGTCCGGTGCCTACAAGGACCTGCTGCGGCTGGAACAGGAGAACATCACAAAGCCGAACAGCGTCCTTCAGCTGCACGATTTCCGTTCGCTGTCAGGCAGCACGCTGAAAGCGCCGGATTTTGCCGAATGGACCATCTTGCTGGAATCGGGGCGGATGGATACCCTGCGGGTGCGCATCCATGAATTTCTGGACCGGATCAGTGAAGGGCAGGCCTCGAAGGAAATGCTGGAATCTTTCTGCTACGGTGTCATCAGCCTGATCTACAGCATCCTGCACAAATCCGGCCTGCAGGTGAGTGCCGTGTTTCCGGCACGGGAAAAGCTTTCCGAAGGGACGCAGTTCCACTCGACCCAGCAAGCCTACATCTGGGCGAACGGGCTGCTGGACGCTGTCCATGAAGCTTGCATCAACACGTCCAGAAACGAGTCGTCGATGGTGCGGGAGGTCAAGAACTTCATCGAGAACCATATCCTGCAGGATTTTTCCAGGGAGGACATTGCCAATGCACTCCACTTCAATGCGGACTACCTGTCCCGCGTTTTCAAGAAAGAGACCGGGACTGTGCTTTCGGACCATATCATCTTCCGCCGCATGACGATGGCCCGCAAGCTTCTTGAAGAATCGAACGACCGTATCGCAGACATCGCGCACAGCCTCGGATACAACCATTTTTCGCATTTTGCGCGGCAGTTCCGCAACATCGCCGGCATGACCCCCCAGGAATACCGCATGAAGCACCGGAAGCTTCAAATGTGATGTCTGGCGCCTTTCATGCGGCCCTCGCCCCTTCGAGCGCCTGCCGCACTTCATCCCTCTACTGTTTGCCCGCCTTCCACGCGGTCACCTGGCGATCGATTTCGGCACAGATCCGATCGACCCCGGCTGCCTTGTCCCGGAGTTCGATGCGGGCGAGGACATCATCGGTATCCAGCACCCCGTTGATCATCATGGGAAAGAGCTCCTTCATGACATTTGCATGATCGGCCGCCTCCAGCTTCACGGGAGAGCTGTCGTAGGCGAATCCGAGCAGCGGCGATTTCGGCATGGTGTCGCAGTAAACGCGCAGCAGGTTCCATTTGTTCGAAGGCTCATTGTCCCAGACATCCAGCAGGTATGCATTGCCGAAGAGCCAGAAATTGCCCGGATTGTACCCGTTGTCCGCCGCAGACTTGACCCCTTCGGGCAATTTGATGACATTGTCCTTCACCCTTACGTAATGCCTGCCTTCAATGCCCCATGTGAAAAGGTTCTTGAGCTTTGCATCCGTCATGAACAGGTTGATGACCATCATGGCCCTGGCCGGATCCGTGCAGCCGACGGGAAGGGCCGTCAGGGCGCCTGTCATGGATTGCGTCTCCTTCACGCCGGGAATGAACGAAACGGAAATCAGTTTTCGTCCGGTTTCGTTCTCCCATTGGATCTGATGGATGGGAGACTGGGCCTGCACATGGACGAATGCCTTTCCCTGCTGCATCGCCTCACGGGCGGTGACTTGCGTCGTGGTCACATCCGTGTTGATGAGCCCTTCCAGAAACCACTGCCGGACTATCCTGCACTGTTCCACAAATTCCGGAATCCGATAGACGGGGATCGATTTCCGTGTCAGGTTGTCGTAATAAATGGCATCTTCCAGCTGGACAAAGCGGCTGCGATCCCGAAATCCAATCAAACCGCTGGCTTTCGTGGAGCCGGTGATTTGGGCCATGGACAAATCATTGCTCAGAAACAGCGGAATGATGCCCCGCGCAAGCTTTTCCTTCGCGCGGCGCAACACGGCTCCAAGATCTTCCAGATCGACCACGAGGAAGACGTGGAGGACGAGG